>CANQUY010000062.1 GCA_947627125.1 uncultured Clostridia bacterium | reverse complement strand
TCCCCGTCCTCTCATCGGTGATGACGGCGAAGGGCGTCACCTCGCTGCCCGTGCCCGCCGTCGTGGGAATGGCGACGAAGATCGCCTTTTCTCCCATATGCGGGAAGGAATATACCCTCTTGCGGATATCCGAAAAGCGCATCGCCATGCCCTCGAAGTCCGCCTCGGGATGCTCATACATGACCCACATGATCTTTGCGGCGTCCATGGGTGAACCCCCGCCGACGGCAATGATCACGTCGGGCTCGAAGCTCTTCATCATCTCAAGCCCCTGCTTGGCGCAGGCGAGCGTGGGATCGGGCGTAACGCCGCTGAACGTTTCGTACTCGATGCCCTCTTCATGCAAAATATCATTGATCCCCGCGGTAAATCCGCTGTCATAGAGAAATTTATCCGTAACAATGAAAGCGCGTTTTCTGTGATAGACCTCTTGGCCGAGCTCTTTGAGCGCCGTGCCAAGACAGCCGCGCTTGAAATACACCTTTTCGGGCGCTCTGAACCAAAGCATATTTTCTCTCCTCTCTGCAACTGTTTTGATTTGAATGAGATGTTTGACGCCGACGTTCTCCGAAACGGAGTTTCCGCCCCAAGAGCCGCAACCGAGCGTGAGCGACGGCGCGAATTTGAAGTTATAAAGATCTCCGATCCCGCCGTGCGAGGAGGGCGTATTGACGACGATACGGCAGGTGCGCATGGTATTTCGGAATTTTTCGAGCCTCTCCTTGCCCTCTCTCACATTGATATATATGGAAGAGGTGTGGCCGAGACCGCCGTCCTTGATGAGCCTGTCCGCTTTCATGACCGCGTCGTCAAAATCCTCCGCCCGATACATCGCAAGGACGGGAGAAAGTTTTTCGTGGGCGAAAGGTTCTGAGAGATCGACGCTCTCCACCTCGCCGATAAGCACTCTGCTCCCCTTCGGAACTTCAAAGCCCGAAAGTCTTGCGATCGTTTCAGCGGTCTGCCCCACAATTCCCGAATTCAGCGCACCGTTGATGAACATCGTCGCGCGGACCTTTTCCGTTTCCTCGGGCGTCAAGAAATATGCCCCGCGCCGCTTCATCTCCGCCTTGAATTCCTCGTAGACATCCTTGAGGACAATGACGGACTGCTCCGAAGCACAGATCATGCCGTTGTCAAACGTCTTGGAGTGCAAAATCGAGGACGCGGCAAGACGGATATCGGCCGTCGAATCAATGACGGCGGGCGTATTCCCTGCGCCGACGCCGATGGCAGGTTTCCCCGAAGAATAGGCCGCTTTCACCATTCCGGGGCCGCCCGTGGCGAGGATCATGTCTGCCTCGCGCATGATCATGCCGGAGAGCGGCACGTTGGGCTGGTCGATCCATCCGATGATATCCTCGGGGGCGCCCGCTTTGACTGCTGCCTCGAGAACGATCTTTGCCGCCTCAATGGTGGATCTCTTCGCACGGGGATGCGGGGAAATGATGAGCCCGTTCCGCGTCTTTAAGGAGATAAGACACTTGAAAATGGCGGTCGACGTCGGGTTGGTCGTGGGAACAACGGCCGCAAGCACCCCGATGGGCTCCGCAATGCGCGTGATGCCGAACCCTTCGTCGCGCTCGATCACGCCGCAAGTCTTTGTGTTTTTATAGGCGTTGTAAATGTATTCCGAGGCATAGTGGTTTTTGATGACCTTGTCCTCGACGACGCCCATGCCCGTTTCTTCCACGGCGAGTTTCGCTAGCGGGATCCTCGCCCTGTTTGCCGCCATCGCCGCCTCAAAGAAAATTTTATCGACCTTTTCCTGCGGATACGTCGAATAGGCTTCCTGTGCGGCGCGTACCCTAGCAAGAAGTTTTTTCAACGAATCCTCATCGTTTACAATAAAATCCTTCATACTGCCTCCGACTCCAAGATATGCTTGGCATTATCTTACCAAATATTCCCTGAAAAGTCAATATCCACACATAAATTTTCAAAAAAAGAACAATATCGGCATCAAGGGAGAAAAACAAAAAACCGACCCGCGCTTGCAGATCGGTTTTTGGCAGGGGAGACGCGACTCGAACACGCAACAGACGGTTTTGGAGACCGTTGCTCTACCATTGAACTACTCCCCTGTGCTCTTCCTATTATACATAAATCTTGCGCTCACGTCAAGAACTTTTTCGACAAAATCGGAAATTTCTTCTCAGATTCTTGTTTCGACAAACCACTGCTCGCGCTGCGATTCAAAATATAGGTGGCGCACCGCCCCGCCGATGACGCAGCCGTATCTGACGGGGAGAATGGCTCCGACATGGTTTGGAGCGCGCTCAACCGACGTGACGCGGTCGATCTCAAAACACCTGCCGTCCGTCCACACGATCTTTTCGGGGATCATGCCCCCTTCGACCGAAAACTTTGCATAGACGGCGACATTCACTCTCTTGTATTCCACATATCCATCTTGCGTAAAATCCATCAAAAAAACGGCTTTTGGCCGCTTTTTTAATTATTATGTTACACATAGTACTATGCAAAAGTGCCAAAAATCAATTTTCATAGCCGTTTGGATTCTTCTTTTGCCAATTCCATTGGTCGAGGCACATCTTTTCGAGATCGTAGAGCGCTTTCCAGCCGAGCTCCTTTTCGGCCTTTTCGGCGGAGGCATAACATGTTGCAATGTCCCCTGCCCTTCTCGGTTTGATGGCGTAGGGAAGTTCCCTTCCGCAGGCCTTGGAAAATGCCTTGATCATGTCGAGAACGCTGTAGCCGTTTCCCGTGCCGAGATTATAGACATAGACGCCCGCCGCATGAAGCCGCTCAATGGCGGCAACATGCCCCCTTGCAAGGTCAACGACGTGGATATAATCTCTCACTCCCGTGCCGTCGGGCGTGGGATAATCGTTTCCGAACACACCGATCTCTTTGAGCTTTCCGCTTGCGACCTGCGCCACATAGGGCATCAGATTGTTCGGGATCCCCTTCGGGTCCTCGCCGATGAGCCCGCTCTCGTGCGCCCCCACGGGGTTAAAGTAGCGAAGCAGGACCACCGTCCAATCATGATCTGCCGCATACACGTCCTTCAGAATATTTTCCTGCATGACTTTCGTTGCGCCGTAAGGATTGGTCGTGGGATTCATCTTGCTCGTTTCGCGAAGAGGAAGCTCCGCGGGATCGCCGTATACCGTCGCCGAAGAGGAAAACACGATCTTTTTCACGCCGAATTTTTTCATCGTTTCGACGAGAACAAGGGTCGAAACGAGATTGTTGTCGTAATATTCCACGGGCTTTTGGACGCTCTCGCCGACCGCCTTGAGCCCCGCAAAGTGGATGACCCAATCGATATCGAACGCCGTAAAGATGAGTTCGAGCGCCGCACGGTCGCGGACGTCGTTTTCGTAGAAATAGACCTCCTTCCCCGTGATCTTTTTCACTCTCTCGATGGCCTCTCTGCTCGAATTGCAGAGATTGTCGATCACGACGACATCATATCCCGCATTCAAGAGCTCTACAACTGTGTGGGAGCCGATAAAACCTGCCCCGCCTGTCACCAAAACCGTCATATTTTTACCTCAGATTTCGACGCAACCTCTTGCGCCGAGTAGATTTTTATGTCTGTCGAGTATGGGCTGAATTTCCTTTGCGATGAACTCCTCCGTCTGACGCGGCGCCCTGCCGACAAATTTTTTCGCGTCGACGATCTCGCCTATCCGATCCTTTACGGCCGCAAACGCCTCATCTGCCCCGATCCGTTCGAGGAGGTCGTTTTCCGCCCCCTCCTGCTTGACTTTTTCGCCCGCCTCCCGTGAGAGAACGCGGATCCGCTCGTGAAGCTCCTGCCTGTCCCCGCCTGCCTTGACGCATTCCATGAGGATATTTTCGGTCGCCATGAAGGGAAGTTCTGCATTCACGTGCTTTTCGATGACCTTTTCGTACACGACGAGGCCATCGGCAACGTTTAAATACAGATTCAGAATGGCATCCGCCGTCAAAAATGCCTGCGCATTGACGATGCGGCGGTTGGATGAATCGTCGAGCGTGCGTTCAAACCACTGCGTGGAAGCCGTCATCGCGCTGTTGACGGGAAGCGAAATGAGATAGCGGCAGAGCCCGCCCATCCGCTCGCAGCGCATGGGATTCCGCTTGTATGCCATGGCGGAAGAGCCGACCTGCGCGCTTTCAAAGGGTTCTTCGATTTCCTTCATGCTCTGAAGCAAGCGGATATCGTTGCTGAATTTGTAGGCGCTCTGGGCAATTTGGGAGAGAACGCTGAGCACGTTATAGTCAAACTTGCGGGGATAGGTCTGCCCCGTCACGCCATAGACGCGATCAAAGCCGAGTTTTGCACAGACGCGCTTTTCGAGCTCCTTCACCTTCCATTCGTCGCCGTCGAACAGATCCAAAAAGCTCGCCTGCGTGCCCGTCGTCCCCTTGACGCCGCGGAGGCGGAAACGGGAAAAGAGCGAAATCAGATTTTCATAGTCGAGCATGAGGTCCTGAAGCCACAGCGTGGCCCGCTTGCCGACCGTCGTCAGCTGGGCGGGCTGGAGATGCGTAAAGCCGAGCGTGGGCATATCTCTGTATTTGAGCGCAAAATCCTTCAGCTTGTCCATGACGTTGACAAGTTTTTTCAGAATGATATCGAGCCCGTCGCGCAGGATGATGAGCTCGGAATTGCAGTCCACGAAACAGCTTGTGGCCCCCAAATGGATGACGCCCTTCGCGGCGGGCGCAACGTCGCCGTATGCCTTGATATGGGCCATGACGTCATGACGGATCTCGCGTTCATAGGCATCCGCCCTCCCGAAATCAATATCCGCTTCGTGCGCTTTCAGCTCGTCGATCTGCGCCTGTGAAATGGGCAGCCCAAGTTCCCGTTCGCTCTCGGCAAGGGCGATCCAAAGTTTTCTCCAGAGAAGGATCTTTTTCTCATCTCCGAAGTTTTCCTGCATCTCCCTGCTCGAATATCGTGCCGTCAATGGGTTTTCATAGAGTATTCTGTCTGACATAGTACTATGCAAAATGCTTATTTTATGCTTTTATTGGGTCGGGATAGGTGACGCCAAAGGTTTCGGCGGTCACTTTAGCCATTTTCTGCTCTTTCAAAGGTCTGTCGTTTCCGTCGGTTCTGACGGCGGCGATCTCATCCACGACGTCCATTCCCTCGATAACTTTTCCGAACGCGGCATACTGCCCGTCGAGATAATCGGCGTCGGCATGCATGACGAAGAATTGGGAACCTGCCGAATCGGGGTCCCATGCCCTCGCCATCGACAGGACGCCCCTTTCGTGCTTTAAATTGTTGGAAAAGCCGTTGGCGCGGAATTCCCCCTTGATGTGATAGCCGGGACCGCCCGTGCCCTTCCCCAAGGGATCCCCGCCCTGTATCATGAACCCCTTGATGACGCGGTGAAAGATCGTGCCGTCATAAAAACCCTTTTTGATGAGGGAAAGAAAGTTGTTGACGGTATTCGGGGCGATCTCGGGGCAGAGCTCTGCCTTGAAAGTTTTGCCGTTTTCCATTGTGAACGTAACGATAGGTTTTTCCATATTACTCCTCAAATTTTTCGATGTCTGTGCCCGCTTCCGCGAAAAGACGAAGGGAGAATTCGTCGGGGTAGCCCTCCTTATAGACCACCCGCTTGATCCCCGCATTGATGATCATCTTTGCGCAGATGACGCACGGCTGATGGGTGCAGTAGAGCGTGGAACCGTCGATACTGATGCCGTACCTTGCCGCCTGTATGAGCGCATTTTGCTCCGCATGGGCCGCGAAACAGAGTTCGGCATGCGTTCCGCTCTCGATATTCATCTGCTCGCGGAGGCATTCGCCCCTCTCAATGCAGGAACGGATGCCCTGCGGCGCGCCGTTGTAGCCCGTCGCCATGACGCGGTTGTCGCGCACGATGACCGCTCCCACTTTGCGGCGGAAGCAACTTGCCCATGTGCCCACCTCTTCGGTGAGCTTCATAAATCTTTTATCCCACTTATCCATGGCATCATTATATCATTGAAACGGGCCCCTGTCAATCATTCCCCTTTTTTTCACAAAAAAACATGAAAAATTTTTCCATTCCTGTTTGACATTGTATCACAGAGGTTTATAATAGAGATGAAAGACAAGGCGCCGCACTGAATGCGGACCACAGGAGGTTATTCATGAATATCAAACCATTGTTCGACAAAGTCGTCGTTGAGGCTGTTTCTGTCGAAGAAAAGACGAAGAGCGGATTCATTCTTCCCTCATCTGCGCAGGAAAAGCCCCAAACCTGCGTTGTCGTTGCCGTCGGCCCCGGCGGGATCGTGGACGGAAAGGAAACCGTCATGCAGGTGAAAGTCGGCGATAAGGTCCTCTGCTCCAAGTATGCAGGCTCCGATTTTAAGGTGGACGGCAAGGAATTCACCATCATCAAACAGAGCGATATCTTAGCGATCGTAGAATAAAGTAAGGAGATAAAAATATCATGGCAAAACAGATCAAATACGGAGAGGACGCAAGAAAAGCGCTGGAAACAGGCGTCAATGTGCTTGCAGACACAGTGAAGATCACCCTCGGGCCCAAGGGCAGGAACGTCGTACTCGACAAGAAATTCGGCGCTCCCCTCATCACCAACGACGGCGTGACCATTGCAAAGGAGATCGAACTCCCCGATCCCTTCGAGAACATGGGCGCACAGCTCGTGAAGGAAGTTTCCACCAAGACGAACGACGTCGCAGGCGACGGCACGACGACGGCCGTGCTTCTCGCACAGGCAATCATCCGCGAAGGGCTCAAAAACCTTGCGGCGGGCGCAAATCCCATCATTCTGAAGAAGGGCATCGACAAGGCCGTTGAAACGGCTGTTGCCCATCTCAAGGAAATTTCCAAGCAGGTCGAGGGCAAAAAGGCCATTTCGCAGGTCGCTTCCATCTCTGCGGGGGATGAAACGGTCGGCGAGCTCATTGCAAAGGCCATGGAGATCGTCGGCACCGACGGCGTCATCACCGTGGAAGAGGGCAAGTCCATGACGACCGAACTCACCACCGTCGAGGGCATGCAGTTCGACCGCGGCTACGCCTCTGCCTACATGGTCACGGATACCGAAAAGATGGAAGCCGTGCTCGACAACCCCTACATCCTCATCACCGATAAGAAGATCTCCAACCTTCAGGAGATCCTCCCCATCATCGAACCCCTCGCGCAGCAGGGCGCAAGGCTGCTCATCATTGCCGAGGACGTCGAGGGAGATGCGCTTGCCGCCCTCATCGTCAACAAACTCAAGGGCGTGTTCAACAGCGTGGCCGTGAAAGCTCCCGGCTTCGGCGACAGGAGAAAGGCAATGCTCGAGGACATCGCGATCCTCACGGGCGGCACGGTCGTCAGCTCCGACCTCGGGTACGAATTCAAGGACGTCACCCCCGACATGCTCGGCAGAGCCGTACAGGTCAAGATCGACAAGGACAACACGACGATCATCGACGGCGCAGGCGACAAGCAGGCCATCAAGGACCGCGTTGCCTCCATCAAGTCCCAGATCGAGGTCACAACTTCCGATTACGACAGGGAGAAATTGCAGGAACGCCTTGCAAAACTTGCGGGCGGCGTAGCGGTCATCAACGTCGGCGCGGCGACAGAAGTCGAGATGAAGGAGAAAAAGCTCCGCATCGACGACGCTTTGGCGGCGACCCGTGCGGCGGTCGAAGAAGGATATGTCCCCGGCGGCGGTTCTGCGCTCCTCAGCTGCATCCCCTCCATCAAGAAACTTGTTGCGACGCTTGACGGCGACGAAAAGACGGGCGCAAATATCATTCTGAAGGCCTGCGAAGAGCCCGTCCGCCAGATCGCAAAGAATGCGGGCGTGGACGGCTCGGTCGTCGTCGATAAGATCTTGACGAAGAAGGTCACGAACTACGGCTTCGATGCGCTCAAGAACGTCTACACCGATATGGTGGAAGCGGGCATCATCGACCCGACCAAGGTCACCCGTTCCGTCCTCCAGAATGCGGCCTCCGTCGCTTCGACGCTTCTGACGACGGAATCCATCGTGACGGATATTCCCACCCCTCCCGCTCCCCCCGCACCCGCAGGCGGCGGCATGGATGGCATGTATTGAGAAAAGAGCGGAGCTTCGTGCGGTTTCCATAGGGATTCTATGAATAAGCGGTTTGGCGGTTAGTCAAACCGCTTATTCGTACCGCAAAAGCGGGCAGATCGTTGCTTTGAGAGGAAGCAGGATAAGGATTGTGGGCAGTTTTGCCACAATTGCCCCTCAACAAGCGGGAAACCTGCTTATTTTTTCTTTTTAGTCGAATTCTCTTTTTTGGCGTAGTATGCCGCGATCGCCGCTTTTTGCTTTTTGCGCGTTTCAGGTGTCTTTGCTTTTACATAGTTACTTTTTTTCTTTTTCTTGTTGAAAAACATTTTATTCGCCCTCCACGCTTATTACGGTATCAAAGTCGCATTCGTCAAAATAAACCTGCAATCGCTCTATCAGTTTTTCACTCGGCTTAAATCTTTGCTTTATAAGATATACGTCCCGCATTTCGTATAGCGGCGTTGCCATTATCTTTTGTTCGTCGATATCATAAAAAATGCAGTAATTGCCGGAGTTTGTCCAATATCCGTAAAAATAATCAAAGGCAAATATCTTGTGCCGTTCATTTGTGGATCGGCTTCTGAAATAAAGTATTTGGTGCGAACAGCAAGCGTTCGAAAAAACATCCAACTCGCCGTCGAAAACCAATGTTTCTCTTTTGTATAAAGGCAGCATACAGTATTCGTTCAGCAGTCCACGGATATATACGGATAGCTCTTGCGCCGTTAACATGATTTCCGACGTTTCTATTTCGTCAAAGATGGAAATGTTTTCTTTTGAAGGGCGTATCCAAATAGATTCTTCCAATTCACCCAAATTTTCATCGTTGAAATACACCCTGTCAATGACGGTATTGACGGCGTTATATATATTTTCACTGTCCGATCGGTTGTATTCGGTCTTTAGTATATTCTCGATTTGGGTGCGTCTTTCCTTGCGTACTTCCACAAGCGTGGGAATGAGCTTATTCAAAAGCCCATTCTTATTGGACTTGCCATTTTTGGTAAATCCGAAGCGTAGCGCGTCGATTTCCAAAATGTTCGCCACAAAGGACGAAACCTTCACTTTGATTTTGTCGTTCATCGGGTAACTCCTATGAATATTATACAAACTGTCTACCTAAATGTCAAGAAAATTCAGATAAAATAATCGATATTGTCTACCTTAAAACCCTAAATGCGGTAGACGGATTTTTATTGAACTGTAGTGATTTTTTTGCTATAATAAAAATGCAAGTGGAGCAAGGCGCCCTTTCGCTTGACAAAATTTATGCGAGGTATTAAAATGAGTATAATTGGCTTTTTGCTCAAGCCGAAAAAAGAAATGGCTAAAAAAGATACGCCACGTGTGCGTATGGGAAAATATACTATTTCTTCGCACGCACAAAATCGGGTTGTCGAACCCAAACGGCATTTGAAAAAGACAGACTTGGTACGAAATTTATTTGGAAGGTCGATACAGTCTAAACCGTATAAGCACAAAGACGGCACAAAACAATATGACAGAGTTAATCGGCATAACCGCACGCTAACAAATATTACGTGTCATGAAAAAGTTGTAAAAAGTATTAGAAAATATCATAAAAGGGATGAAAGTAAGGCATTAAAAAATTTCGGAGGGAATCATGGAAACGACAAAAGTTAAATTTTCACAGTCGGCGGTTGATTTTATTGCGAAATATATGATTGAAGAGTTTGGAATAACGGACGAAATCAACGAAGATATGTTATATGACATATATGATGCGGCAAACGACTACGATTCCTTTTTTGCAACCCGCGAGATTAACCCGCAATTTGTTTTTGACGAAGAAAAATCAAAAGCGGCAGGTGAATTTACAGCGGAATACGACAGTGTGGTTTTAAGAAACAAAACATTTGACTTGGATGACCTTAACCGCCGTTTGGACTTGTGGAAAACAAATTAACTTCCTTGACGCGCCCAAAGGTGTTATTCCGATAAAAATTTTGTTTTTGAGATTCCCTATGGAATACACACCTTCGGCCCCGCTTTTGTGTGTGCTCTCTGTGAAGAGTGCAGAAGATTATTTTTTTTCAATAAATAATAATCCACCCGCGAAGCGGGTGGTATTTCATTTTCGGGCATAGCCCTAATCATTACAGGCGGCGCACAAGTGCGC
>CANQUY010000061.1 GCA_947627125.1 uncultured Clostridia bacterium | reverse complement strand
ACGGACTTCGTTCAAGGGGATTCTTCGGTCGCTGCGCTTCCTCAGAATGAGCGGACAAAAGGGAGCCTCCTCTCCGACCTGAAACGCGCGTATAACCGCGGAAATTATACCCAAGGGCTCGCCTTCGGGCAGGACAAGACCCTGCTCTCCCGCAACGTGCAGGGGCATATCGGCGAGGAGGTTGGCAAGGTCGCTTTCGTGCGGGGCAGGCCCTTTTGCGAGAGCGAATTTTCCCCGCAGAAGGGGGACGGTTTCAAAATTTTGAGAAACGGCAGGGAAGTCGCGGGCGCGAACTTTGCGGAAGCGGGCAAGGGCGGCTTTTTCCTGCATTCGGACGCCCGCCTTGCGCGCGGAGATACCGTCTGCGTGACGACGGACGCCGCCTCGTCCGAGCGCGTCCTCTCTGGCGAAAAAAAACGGGAAATCGCGCTATATGTGAGCTTTTTTGCGGGACAGAGGCCGATGATCTCCTGCGATGAGCTTGATTTTGATTTCATCGGTTCGCCCCGTTTGGAGGCGGCCAGGAATGCCCCGCTCACCGAGGAAGAGGTCGCGGCCTGTTTCAACAAGACGGACGGCCTGCCCCTCTCCCCGCGCGTCACCTTTGAAACGGACGGCGTATTTTTGCAGAAGTCGGCGCTCAACGCCCTGCGGCGGAACTTCTATGCCGCCCTTTCAGACGCGTTCGACCCGCCGAGAATTTTAAAAGAGGCCGCGTTCGAGGAGCCTGTACTTCCGCCTCTCAAAACCAAAAAAACCGCACTTATTGCGCGAAAAACGGGCAATGCGGACATCAATATCGTCAAGCCCGACGACTATTCCGCGCTTCCCGCGGGCGGAGAAAATGTCTTTCTCTATCTTCCGCCCCTTTTCACGGGGGAGGACGAACGGCTCGTCGCGCCCCATTTCAAAGAGTATGCGGGCGTCTACTGCGAGGGCTACTACGGCATTGCGCTCGCAAAAAAATACGGCCTCAAGCTCTTTGCGGGCACGGGGTTCAACCTCACCAACCGCTTTGCGGTAGACGGGGTAAAAAGGGCGGGGGCGGAATATTTCGCCCTCTCCAAGGAGATCTCGTCGGATGAGCAGAGAGCCCTCGCGGCAGAGGGGGCCTTTGCGCTCACAAAGGGGGCGATCAAAGTGATGGACCTCTGCTACTGTCCCTTTGAAAAGACGTGTTTATCGTGCGATAAGCGTGAAATTTACACCTTGACGGACGAGGACGGGCGGCGGTTCCCCCTGCGCAGATACTGGCTCGGCGGGTGCCGCTTCGAGGTCTATAACTGCGCTCCCCTCGACTGCGAGGCGGGGGCAAATCCTCTATTTGACGAAACGGTGAAAGCGGAGGGGACGCCCACGCGCGGGCATGCACAAAGGAGTATGGTATGACGAAACACGCTGAGCGGTTGGAACTCGACAAAATTTTATCCTCGGCGGCGGAGTATGCGGCCCTCGAGGAGAGCAGAGAGGCCATTTTGTCCCTCTCTCCCGCTTCGGACCTCACGGAGGCCAACCGCAGGCTGAATATGACGGAGGAGGCGACCCTTCTTCTCTATGAGCTCGGCGCGGGGAGATTGCCCGACTTCTCTCCCGTCGGCGACAGTTTGGAGCGGGCGGAAAAGGGCGCGACGCTCTCCAATGCAGAACTTCTGAACGCGGCGCGGCTGCTCTCATCGGCGCGGCTGTGCTATTCCTCCGTCCATGCGCTCTCCGACCCCCGTATCGAGGGCATGAAGACGCTCACCGACCGCCTCATCTTCGATCAAAATTTGGAAGAGGACATCACGAAAAAGATCCTCAATGAGAACGAAATTGCGGATACGGCGAGCGAAAAGCTGTATTCCATCCGCCGCGAGATCAAAAATTTAGGGGAACGCATCCGTGCGCGGCTCGGGGCCTATCTCGTGGGCGACGAGCGGAAATATCTGCAGGAAGGCCTCGTCACGGTGCGCGGCGAACGGTACGTCATTCCCGTCAAGGCCGAATACAAGCGCAGTATCCGCGGCTTCGTGCACGACCGTTCCCAGAGCGGAGCCACCGTATTCATCGAGCCCGAAGAGGTCCTCGAGATGAACAACGAACTCACCGATCTCTACCTCGACGAGAAGGAGGAGATGGAGCGCATTTTAAGGGAACTCTCCCGCGAGATCGGGAGCATGCGGGCCCGCCTCGAGGCGGATATCGAGGTCCTCTGCGAAGTGGATCTCTGCTATGCCCTCGCGGAATACGGCTATAAAAACGGCTGCGTCCGTCCCAAACTCAACGGAAAGGGGGTCATTGCGATCGACAGGGGCCGCCATCCCCTTCTCGACAGAAAAATGGCCGTGCCCGTTTCCGTCGATTTGGGGGAGGAATATGACTTTCTCCTCATCAGCGGCGCGAACACGGGCGGAAAGACGGTCACGCTCAAGATGTGCGGCCTCTTCTGCCTCATGGCCGCCTGCGGCCTCTTTGTGCCTGCGGGCGGGGGGACGAAACTCGCCGTCTTTTCGGGGGTCTACTGCGACCTCGGCGACAGCCAATCCATTGAGGAAAATCTCTCCACCTTTTCCTCCCATATCGTCAATCTGTGTGAAATTTTGCGGGAGGCGGGGGAAAATTCCCTTGTGCTCATCGACGAGCCGGGCGGCGGAACGGACCCCGAGGAGGGGCAGGCCCTTGCGCGCGCCGTGCTCTCCGCCCTCGTGAAGCGGGGGTGCCGCGGCATTGTCACGACGCACTATTCCGCCCTCAAGGAATTCGCATATGAACAGCCGCGCATGCAGAACGGCTGTATGGAGTTCGACGCGGAGGACTACCGCCCGCTCTACCGCCTTAAGATCGGTGCGCCCGGTTCCTCCAACGCCCTCGCGATCTGTACCAAGCTCGGCCTGCCCGAGGAAACGATCGAGGAGGCGAGGGGGTATCTCTCGGAGGGGGCTCGTTCCTTTGAAAAGACGCTCCGTGCCGCCGAGGAGAGCGGGATCCGCGCGGAAGAGGCGCGGCGGGAGGCCGAAAAGCTCAAGACGGAGTGGAACGAACGGCTCTCGTCCCTCGGGAGAGAGGAGGAGAAATTCAGAAAGGAGCGGGAGAGATTTCTCTATGCCTCCAAGGCGGAGGCGCGGCGGATCGTCGCCGAGAGGACGGCGCGGGCGGAGGAACTGCTCGGGGAGATCGAGGAGATCTTCAAGAAGGAAACGCTCACAGAGAGCGACATGATCCGCGCCCGCACGCTCAAGAACAAGATGGGGGAAGAAACCCCCGAAGAGGAGGAAACAGTGCGCCTTTTGCCCGTCCGCGCAGAAACGCTGAAGGCGGGTGAAACGGTTTTTGTGGGTACCATGTCTGCGGAGGGGGTCGTGCTTTCTCTCAAAAGGGACAAGGATACGGCCGAGGTCCGGGTGGGGAGCTTAAGAGTTTCCTGCAAGCTCGGCGACCTCTTCTATCCGTCCGTTTCCGCGCCTCCGAAGGAGAAAAAGGTGCAGGTCGTGAAGAATCTCATCTCCCGCGACGGAGCAACGCGCGAGTGCGACCTCATCGGCATGACGGCGGCGGAGGCGGAGATCGAGCTCGAGAACTTTTTGGATACCGCGCTCGTGAATGGGGTATCGGAGGTGCGCATCGTCCACGGCATGGGAACGGGCAAGGTGCGCGCGGCCGTGCACGGCGTCCTGCGGAAGCACCCGCATGTTGAAAGTTTCCGCCTCGGCAAGTACGGCGAGGGCGAAAGCGGCGTCACGATCGCAAAGCTGAAGTAGGGTTTTATCGCTCGGGATGAGGACGGAGCCCCATGCCACCGCGCGCTCATCCTGAGAAACGGAGCAGGATATGAAAACGGGACTTGCCCCACCCCGCGTCATTCTGAGAAGGGGAGATGGACGAGAGGACGCGACTTGACCCGAAGAATCTCGCGGGGGAAGTACGTAAAACATGCGGCGAGATGCTTCGGTACAACTTTCGTAGACTGCGTTGTGCTCTCCTTCTCAGCATGACGCCGCTACAGGAAAGTCCGTAAAACATGCGGCGAGATGCTTCGGTATAACTCTCGTAGACTGTGTTGTGCTCTCCTTCTCAGCATGACGCCGCTACGGGAAAGTCCGTAAAACATGCGGCGAGATGCTTCGGTTTAACTCTCGTAGACTGCGTAAGGCTCTCCTTCTCAGCATGACGCCGCTACCCGCTTCCCCTCAAACGCAGCCAAGCCCTCTCCTTGGGGCGGGGATGTTCCAAATTTGTATTCATATTTTCACACATTTCTCAATAGAATACGTTTGATAATTGTATTCGTTTGAGGTATACTGTGAAAAAGCGGTCCCGCGCCGTCATGGCGCTCACAAATCTTGCGCTTGCCCTCATCGTCGTAGCCCTTGGAGCGGTGTGCTTCCTGCCCGCCGTTTCCCCCGCGTCCGAGGTCGATTCCCGCGTGCGCTATCAGGGGACGAGCGAGGACGGCGTTTCGCTCATGTTCAACGTCTATTGGGGAACCGAGGAGGTCCTCTCCATCCTCGATATTCTCGACGAATACGGCGCAAAGGCGACCTTTTTCCTCGGAGGAAGCTGGGCGGACGACAACGTTGCCTGCGTCAGGGAGATCGCGCGGCGCGGACAGGAGATCGGCTCGCACGGCTATTTCCACAAGGAGCACGACAAGCTCTCTCTGCAGGAGAATCTGGACGAAATACGCACGAGCGCGGAATTTCTGAAGCTTGCCTCGGGCAGAGATATCGCCCTCTTCGCACCGCCGTCGGGGGCGTACAATGCGGACACGCTGACCGCCGCCGAGAGCCTCGGCCTCAGCACGGTGATGTGGTCGAAGGACACCATTGATTGGAGAGATAAGGACGAATCGCTCTGCTTCACGCGGGCGACGAAGGACGTCAAGGGCGGGGACCTCATTCTGATGCACCCCATGGAGCACACGGTGAAGGCCCTGCCGCGCATTCTGAACTATTACAGGGATCACGGCCTCCGCGCGATCGCGGTGGGCGAAAATCTCGGTCAAAAATAAGGAAGGTACATATGGTAGAAAGCAGAACATTACAGAACGGGCTCAAGGTCATCGTGAAGCGCATGGAGGGGCTTCTCTCCGTCACGATGGGGATCCTCGTCGGTACGGGCGCGGCCTATGAAACGGACGAAGAGGACGGCATTTCCCACTTCATAGAGCACATGCAGTTTAAGGGCACCCCGACGCGCACCGCCTTTGAGATCTCCGACGCATTCGACGCGCTCGGCTCGCAGGTCAATGCCTTTACGGGCAAGGATATGACCTGTTACTATTGCAAATCCACCTCGGAGCATGCCCAAAAGAGCTTTGAATTGCTCGCAGACCTCTTTCTCAACGCCTCCTTTCCCGCGGAGGAGATGGATCGGGAAAAGGGCGTCGTCGTCGAGGAGATCAACATGGACGAAGATTCGCCCGAGGACCTCTGCATCGACCTTCTCTCCCGCGCCTATTTCGGCAAGGAGAACTACGGCAGAAATATTTTGGGCACGGCGGAGAACGTCAGGAGCTTCACGCGCGAGCAGATGCTTGCCTATAAGGAGGAGCGGTATTGCCCAGAGAACATTGTCGTTTCCTTTGCGGGAAATATCGGGATCGACGAGGCCGTTTCCCTTTCCGAGAAATACTTCGGCGGCATGAAGAGAACGGGTTTCAGGCAAAGGCCCAAGAAAATTTCCCTGCATACGGACAGGCTCTTCAAGAAGAAGCCCATCGAACAGGCCCACTTCGCGTTTGGGTTCCCGTCCCTCTCGCGCAACGACGGGGGCTACCCCGCCGTGCAGGTCATGAACGTCATCCTCGGCGGCGGTATGAGTTCCCGCCTCTTCAAGAAAGTGCGTGAGGAGATGGGCCTCGCCTATTCGGTCTATTCCTACACTTCAAACTACGACGAAACGGGCCTCACCACCGTGTATGCGGGCGTCAACCCCAAAAAGGCCGAAAAGGCCGCGGAGGCCGTGCTCGGCGTATTGAAGGAATTCAAGCGGCACGATCTCTCCGAGGAGGAGTTCTCGCGCGGGAAGGAACAGCTCCTCTCGGGCACCGTCTTTTCGCAGGAGAACACCTCTTCGCAGATGCTTCTCTACGGGAAGGAAATGCTCTACAAGGGCAAGATCTACGACTTTGAGAAGCGCATGGCGGAACTCTCCGCCCTCAAGCGGGAGGATATTTTCGCCGTCGTTGAGGAGAGCTTCGACTTTGAAAGGGCCGCGTCCGCCACGGTCGGCAATCTCGAAAAGGGCGTTACGCTGTGAAGCGGGGCCATGCCGAGGGCTTTGCGCCCGTGTTCAACGGAGAGAGCAGGATCCTCATCTTGGGAAGTTTCCCCTCGGTGAAGAGCAGGGAGGTTTCCTTCTACTACGGCAATCCGCAAAACCGTTTTTGGAGAACGGTGTGCGGGCTCTTCGGCGAGGAAGTCCCGCGGGACACTGCGGGCAAGCGGGAGTTTCTTCTGCGGCGGCGGATCGCCCTGTGGGACGTTGTGGAGAGCTGCGATATCGTCGGTTCCTCGGACGCATCCATCGAAAACGTCGCCCTCGCCGATATCCCATTTGTTCTAAGGGCCGCTCCCATAGAAAAAATTTTCTGCAACGGGACCAAGGCGTACGAGCTCTTTGCGGCGAACTTTCCAAAATACATACATCTGACGGAAAAACTGCCCTCCACGTCGCCCGCCAATCCCCGCTTTTCCGCCGCGGCGTGGGAGAGTGCGCTTTCGCCCTTTCTCGGTCCATAAATTTCCCCAAGGGTATTGACAAAACGCTGCAATTACGGTAAAATAGAGATAAGGTTCATTTAGATAGGAGGAACAAGTATGTTTGAACAGGTTTGTAAGATGCTCGCGGAGCAGCTGGGGATCGACGCTTCCGCCATTCGGCCCGAATCGGAAGTCGTCAAGGATTTAGGGGCGGATTCCCTCGACGTCGTGGAGCTTCTGATGACCCTTGAAGATGAATACAGCATCACGCTGCCCGAGGAAGACGTCGAAAACATCAAGACGGTGCAGGACATTGTCGATATGATGAACAAGCTCCAAAAGTGAAACATATGCTTTGAAAAACTCCCGCTTACCCGCGGGAGTTTTTTTGTGTGCTTCGCGCCTTGGGGAGAGCCGAACGAAGTTCATGCGGGGCGGGGACGTCCTTGCTTCCCCTTGTAGGGGAAGTACCCGCGCAGCGGGGGATAGGGTTCCGAAACCCCTCAATCACGGCAAGGGCAGCCGTGACAGCTCCCCTGAGAGGGGAGCCGAGGAGCCCCCTCCTTGGGGAGCCCGAACGCAGTCATGCCCCCTCCTTGGGGAGGGGGTAGGGAGGCGGGGACGTTATGATCACGTCACCATAATCGCGGAGGAAGCGGGCTTTCATACATTGTAGTATGTTATTTTCATCCTCCCTCGGGCTCATCGGGAATACCCCGACGGTGCAACTTTCACACATGAAAAACCGCCTCGGCTGCGGGGCGGACCTGTTTGCAAAGCTCGAAATGTTCTCCCTGACGGGCTCCGTCAAGGACCGTATCGCCCTTGCCATGATCGAGGAGGCGGAAAAATCGGGCAAACTCCGCGCGGGCGGGGTCATCATTGAGCCGACGAGCGGGAACACGGGTATCGGCCTCGCCGCCGTCGGGGCCGTGAAGGGGTATCGGGTCATCATTGTCATGCCCGATTCCATGTCCGTCGAGCGCAGAAAGCTGGTGCAGGCGTATGGCGCGGAGCTCGAACTCACCCCCGCCGCACACGGTATGCAGGGGGCCATCTCCCGCGCGGAAGAGCTTGCAAGGGAACACAAAAATGCCTTTCTTCCCTCGCAGTTTTTGAATCCCGTCAACCCGTTGACCCATTACGGGAGCACGGCGGCGGAACTTTGGAGAGATCTGGAGGGCAGGGTGGACGCGTTCGTTGCGGGCGTGGGGACGGGAGGCACGCTGACGGGCGTGGGGAAATTTCTGAAGGAAAGGAACCCGTCGGTGAGGGTCGTCGCCGTGGAACCGTTCTCTTCCCCCATGCTCTCGAAAGGGGAGAAGGGGAGCCATAAAATTCAGGGGATCGGCGCGGGATTTGTGCCGAAAACGCTCGATCGAAGCGTCTACGACGAGATTGTCGCCGTGACGGACGAAGAGGCGTTTGAATCTGCCCGCATGTTGGCGGTTTGCGAGGGGCTGTTCTGCGGAATTTCGTCGGGCGCGGCCCTCGCCTCCGCGCTTGCCCTTGCGGCGCGGGAGGAGTTTTTCGGAAAGCGCATTGCCGTCCTTCTCCCCGACAGCGGCTCCCGCTACCTCTCAACAGCCTTGGTGTGAGGGGGCGTCCTTGCTTCCCCTCTTAGGAGCACCGCGCAGTCCCACTTGCTTCCCCTCTTAGGGGAAGTACCCGCGTAGCGGGGGATAGGGTTCAAAAACCCCTCAGTCACTACGTGACAGCTCCCCTGAGAGGGGAGCCGAGGGAACCCCTCAGTCACTGCGTGACAGCTCCCCTAAGAGGGGAGCCGAGGAGCCCCCGCCCACGGCTCCCCGCGCTTCCGTCCCTCCCTCGGCTCCCCGTTCGTCCCGCCCCCTCCCACGGCTCCCCGTGCTCATGCCCCCTCCCGAGGAGGGGGGGTAGGGGGGTGGGCAACGAATCCCAATCACGCAAATCAATCAGGAGAAATTCATGTTCAACAAATCAATGCAACGACTTGGCGAGGAGCGGAGCGTTATCCGCGAGCTCTTTGAATACGGCAACGCGCGGAAAAAGGAGATCGGCGCGGAGAACGTCTTTGACTTTTCCATCGGCAATCCCTCCGTTCCCGCCCCCGCATGCGTGCAGAATGAGATCAAACGCCTCATCGACACCGTTCCGCCCGAAGTTCTCCACGGCTACACCTCCGCGGCGGGCGCGCCCGAGGCACGGGAGGCCGTTGCCGCCTACATACAGACGGAATTCGGGGTACCCATGTCCGCAAGCCTCATCTACATGACGTGCGGCGCGTCGGCTTCTCTCGCCATCACGGCCGCAGCGCTTTGCGAGGAGGGGGACGAGTTTGTCGTCATTGCTCCCTTCTTCCCCGAATACCGCATCTTTGTGGAGGGAGCGGGCGGGACCCTCGTCATCGCCCCGTCGGACAGCAGATTTCACCTCGACATCGAGGCCCTTGCGAATGCGGTGACGAAACATACCAAGGCCGTCATTCTGAACTCTCCCAACAATCCCACGGGGGCCGTGATAGGCGAGGAAGAACTCAAACAGCTCTCTCATCTTCTCGAGGAGAAGAGTAAAGAGAAGGGGGAACCGATTTTTCTCATTGCCGACGAGCCATACCGCGAACTCGTCTACGGCGCAAAAGTGCCCTTCCCCATGAAGTACTACCGCGAAACGATCTTATGTTACTCCTTCTCGAAATCGCTCTCCCTTGCGGGGGAGAGGATTGGCTATATCGCAGTCAGCCCCGCATACCAAAGCGCGGAGGACGTGTTCGCGGCCGTGTGCGGGGCGGGGCGGAAGCTCGGCTATGTGTGCGCCCCTGCGCTCTTCCAGAGGGTGTGCGCGGCGAGCCTCGGAAAGGTGAGCGACGTGGGGCAATATCGTGAAAACCGCGACATATTGTACGAATTTTTGACGGAAACGGGCTATGAATGTATCTCGCCCGAGGGGGCGTTCTATCTGTTTGTCAAGGCGTTGGAGCCCGATGCGGTGGCCTTTGCGGAACGGGCGAAGAAGTATGAACTTCTGCTTGTGCCGTCAAATAGTTTCGGCGTGACGGGGTATGTGCGCATTTCGTACTGCGTTTCCCGCTCGACGATCGAGCGCAGCCTCCCCGCCTTCAAAAAGCTGTTTGAGGAATACCGCCCCCGCTCATCCAGCCCCGCCCGCTCATCCAGCCCCGCCCGCTCATCCTGAGCGCAGCGAAGGATCCCATAAAACGCACGGGAGCTAATCGCGGCGTCATGCTGCCCCGCGTCATTCTGAGAAACGGAGCAAGAACGAAGTCAAAATGACCTAACTCGAAGAATCTCGCGGGGCGTGTGCAGTCGAATGTGCGGCGAGATGCTTCGGTACAACTTCCATAAACTCCGTTGTGCTCTTCTTCTCAGCATGACGCCGCTCCCCGCTCCCGTCCTCATATCTCCCCCCCAACCGCATAAAAACTTTTCTTCCTTCGCATATTGAAAGTATACGGAGGATTTTTTTATGAAAGCAACAGGAATTGTACGCAGGATCGACGAGCTCGGGCGGGTCGTCATTCCGAAGGAAATAAGGAGAACGCTCAGGATCCGCGAGGGGGACCCCTTGGAGCTCTTCACCGACCGCGATGAACTCA
>CANQUY010000060.1 GCA_947627125.1 uncultured Clostridia bacterium | reverse complement strand
GGATGCGGGCGTCCATGCGCTTGCGCAGGTCTGCCATCTCGACGCCGAAACATCTCTTCCCGCCGAGAAAATCGCCGTTTGCCTCAATCTGGTTTTACCGCCCGATATTCGGGTATATAAGAGTTGTACCGCTCCCGAAACTTTCGACTGCACGCGGGGCGCAAAGCGCAAGACGTACTGCTACCGCTTCTATGTGGCAGAAACAGAGATCCCTGTTCTCTCCCGCTACGCCGTCAGAATTTCGGAGATACCATGTCTTGATTCAATGCGGGAAGCCGCGGACATGGTACGGGGAAAACACGATTTTAAGGCATTCTGTGCGGCGGGGTCCTCCGCAAAGACGACGGAAAGGACTGTTTTCGACGTCGGAATCGGGGTTCAGACAGAAAAACTCGGTACCATGTACGAGATCCGTGTCACGGGAGATGGTTTTTTGTACAACATGGTCCGCATTCTTGCGGGGGAGATCGTCGCGGTCGGCCTCGGCAAGGGGACGGAAAATCTGAAGCGTGCGCTCGAAACGGGGGAGAGGTCGCTTCTTTCTAAGACGATGCCCGCAAAGGGGCTCATGCTCGAATCAGTGGAATATGACGTGCCGCTCTTCGGTACGCAGGAGGTATAAATGGAATTTTTCACTTGGATGCAATTCCCTCAGGTGTTTCTCCAATATTTTTCCGTACAGCTCGAGGACGGAAGTATTGAATCTGTGCTCGCATACGAAATGAAAGTGCTCATGATCTCTCTCATCGTGGCGGGCGGGCTCTATCTCATCGGCCATGTGTTCGGCGGGATCGGGCTCTACAAAATGGCCAAACGCGCGGAGGACAAGTTCGCATGGATGGCCTTTGTCCCCGTTCTCAACACCTACCTTTCCGGCAGGCTCGCGGGGGAGGCAAATGTGTTCAGCATGAAGGTCAAGCGCATGGGGCTCTACGTCGCGATCGCTGAATTTTTGTATATTGTATTAAATATTTTCCTTCTCGTCATTGGGACGATTCTCGCCAACCCTGCGTGGAACCAAGTGACGACGCAGACGGTGGAGGGCGTGGAGTATATCACGGGGACGCAGTACTTGATCGACCAGATGCCTCTCAACATGCGCTGGCTTCCGACCATGGAATTTGCCCTGCAGATCGTGACATATATCTGGTCCATCCTGCTCCTCTTCATGTTCATCTTCCTCTATATGTCCTTCTTCCGCAAGTATTACGCGAGGGGACCGCTCATGATGGCGTTCATCTGCTCCTTCTTCCCCGTGAGGGGCTATGTGTTCTTTGCGGTGAGGAACAACGCTCCCGTCGACTATAACCAGTGGATGCAGGAGAGGATTCGCATGATGCAGCGGCAACAGTACGGCGGACAACCTTACGGCGGTCAGCCCTATGGTAACTACGGCGGTCAGCCTCCCTACGGCAGCCCCTATGACAACAACGGCAACTATGGCGGATCGGACGGCGGCGAGCCCTTCTCGGACACGTCGGGCAGCTCGGGCGGCCCCGCCTCCCCCTTCGACGACGAGCCCTTCTCCGACCTGTGATCTGCGAAGATTCATTGGAATTGAGTTTTGTTATGCGGCGGCGCATCCACGGATGCGCCGCCGCATTCCTTTTACCCCGCGCGCTCATTCTGAGCGCAGCGAAGGATCCCATTAGACCGACGGAAGCCTGTGGTTGGCGGCGTCATGCTGAGAAGGGGAGCGGAACGAAGTCTACGGGAGCTGTACCGAAGCATCTCGCCGCAAAGTGTGTATTCGCCCCGCGAGATTCTTCGGGTTAAGTTCTTATGACTTCGTATTACGTCCGTTTCTCAGAATGACGCGGGGCGGGGTCCGTGGGTTTGTGAGATTCGCTCGGCTACGCCTCGGGAAAAGTGACGTCGGGAAACTAAATGCTCACAGAAGGTAAATCTCCTTTTACCTAAAACATATCCACACAGCAAAAAAGAGAGGGTGACCTCTCTTTTTTGTATGGTATTACACGTGTCCGTTGCTGTGACGGAATATACATTCCCGCATGCGCAAAAAGACGCTCGTGGCGGTTTTTATGTGTCAATTGTCAATGCACAAAATCAGTCATTTTGCTGGTCGAAGCGTTTCCAATACAAAGAGCAATAATTATCTGTCAGGTCTTGCGCATTTTTTACGGGGTCATTTACGGTTACATCCATCGCGGATTCCATATCGCCGCTTACAGCAACTTTCCACCACAGCCAATTATCAAAAGTAACGCTTGTCAGGTTTCTGCAATTACTGAACGCGTACGGATCTATCAGGGTGATGCTGCTCGGTATGGTAACGCTTGTTCCAAGATAACCGCTGAAAACATTTTCTCCAATTTCGTGAATAGCAAGATCGTTTCCCCAACCTATTGCAGCCGCGCTGCCACAGAACGCATACTTGCCGATTGAAGCTACGCTGTTGGAAATGTTTATGGACCATCCGCCAAAACCTGCAAACGCATACGCTTTGATTTCGGTTACTCCTTCGGGAATCATAAGATCGTATGTGGGGGCCCCCATTATGTACAAGTTATGCGCATAATACAGAGGGTTAGCTTCCTCGTTACCGAAATCAATATTGCACCAAGCGACTAAATCGTTTATATACAAGGATTCAAGCGATGTGCAGTTTTCGAACGCCAGCTCGCCGATAGAGGTAACGCTGTTCGGTATGGTTAGGCTTTTTCCTTGATAGCCGTAAAAAACAGAACTTCCTATTTCTTGTATTGTGGGAATTTTGCCCCAGTCTATTGCCGCAGCACAATATTCAAACGCATAACTTCCGATAGATTTGAGCTGACTGTTGCCTTCGAAAATTATTTCTGAAAGACTTGTGCATCTACCGAATGCCGATTCGCCGATAGCCGTCACGCTGTCGGGAATCGTTACACTTGTCAGATCTGTACAACCATTGAATGCGCGGTCGGCAATTACTTTTGTACCGGGGTTGATTGTGTATTTACCCGAAACAGCGCTTTTCGCTTCTACAAGGTACTTGCCGATATACAATATGTCCCCCGACCAATGATCTTGGTTCCTGTAATAAGCAGTTGACGAAAAAGCAAATGCACCGATAGAAGTTACATTGTTGCCTATGATTATGGTTTCAAGGCTTGTACAATCGTCAAACGCTTCTTCACCGATAGATGTAACACTGTCGGGTATGGTTACACTTTCAAGGCTTGTACAACCGCCAAAGGCAACTGCTCCGATAGAATCAACGCCGTCGGAAAGGGTTACGCTTGTTATTGTTTTATTTCCATAAAAAGCATATTCACCTATTGCATAATTTCTGCCGTTGAAGCTTGCGGGCAATTGCAATTCCGTTGCGGTGCCGTTATAGCCCAACAAATATACCGTTTCACCGTCCTCATAGAACGTGTATTCGTCCTGAGTTTGAAGATGACTGTCAAAATCGAGACTGTTGTAGATATTTTGGGCATAATATGCGACGTAACCATAATCCGAGAATCCTGCGGCAATAGGCAAATCGGACAAATTGACGACTTGCACTAATTTATAACAACAGTAAAACGCTTCTTTGCCTATCGAAGTGATGCTATTCGGAAGAACTATGCTTGTAAGGTTTATGTGATAGGAAAACATTCTATCGCCTATCGAAGATACGCCCTCGGGAATTGTAACAGAGCCTGTTATCGCTTTTGGAACAAGAATGATTTCCGTTTTTGCCGCATTGTAGAGGATTCCGTTCAGGCTGCAATAGACGGCGTTGCCCTCGTCAACGGTGATGCTTTGAAGATTTTTGCAGGTGGCAAAGGCGCCTTGCTCCACCGAGGTCACGCTGTCGGGCAGAGTTATGTTTTGGATATTTTCACAATTCTCAAACATTGCCGCTTCCACAGAAGAACCGCCTGTGAGTATCACCGTTTTTAGCGATTTTGGCACGAAATATGCCAAATCCGCGCCGACGTCTCGGCCATTTGGCGTTTGAAACACATACCCAAAATGTTTTTCCCAAGAGCCGTTGCCTGTGTACGGAAGGGAAAACTCTTCCAATTTGTCGCATCCGCCGAAAGCCATCCCGAGAGATGTAATTCCCTTGGGCAGGATCGCTTGGGTCAGCTTCGAGCAGTTCAAAAAGGCGTAGTCTTTTATCGTTGCCAAACGGCTATCTTCGGCGAAGGTCAAGCTCAAAAGACTTGTGCAATCCGAAAAGGCACGCTCTCCGATTTGGGTGACGCTGCTTGAAATAGAAACGCTTTCAATGGGCAACAGGGAACGTAAATACTGCTCTCCGCCGACGTGCCCCAACCCGCCGAAAAATGCGTAGTCAGGGATAGATTCGACCGTTTCACCAAACGTGACGGTCTTCAAATTTGTGCAACCGGCAAAAATAGTTCCGTTGATGTCATTCCGATAGCCGACTTCCGCGCCTGTGGTGCAATTTTTGGCATTCCATGTTACGCTTGCGAGTTTTTCGCAATTTTCAAAAGCGCCTGCACCGATCAACGTGACGCATTCGGGGATGGTAACGCCTTCGATCTCACATTCGGCAAAGGCGCGTTCGCTGATGGCGGTGACGGGTGATCCGTTATACTCACAAGGTAAATCGATATTCCCCGCAAGCCCTGCGCCGCTTGCCTTTTCCAATGTGTATGATGATCCGTCGGCGTTCTGCGTCATTTTGTAATAAATATCCGCGTTTTCGAGTTTTCCGCACACGGAACAGGTTTTGATAGTATCCGACGAGGCTGAGCCGAGCCTCACTTCGTCGGCGTAGTTGTGTTCGGCAAAGCCCGTATCCCGCTGTTCTTCCAAAACGGCGCCGCAAACGTCGCAATGACTGCCCGCGGTTTTGCCTTGCGTGACGCATGTCGCTTCCACCGCTTCGTCCGTGACAGGCGTGTGAGCGGCAAGGGGTAACGCCTCGCGATAGGAAGCGAAATTGCCCACCCCACATTCCATTTTGTATGTTTCTTCGCTGATAATGTCTATGAAATCATCTTTGGCAGCGTCCTCCAAAGTTGCAAACACTTTTCCGCAAAAGTATGCGCCTTTGTGCGGATCGATATTTGACCCCGTGCAAACATATATGTCCAGCTCCCAACCGGCTTTGCTGCAGGTGGAGTCCTCGCTGTCCGTTATGTGCCGCAAATTGCTCGCTTCGTGCTTGCACCGAATTGTTCCGTCATCGGGTACAGACGGTTGGTCGGGCGTTTGACCGCTGCCCTTCACAAACACAAAGGTCACGGTGACTTCCTTCGCCGAGCCAACAAACCACGGCATAGTCGAAGTGACGCTTATGCTGTTTGCCGTAACGGTCATTTCGGAAGTGGCCCCGTCTATCGTCACGGTGAGCTTGGCGCCGTCTTGCTTGTAGGCGCCATGGGATGTTTTGCCGCTTTGGGTAGATGAGCATGTGCCGTCTTTGGAAAATGTCATTGTTGCACCGCTCATACCGCTTTCGAATTGTTTTTGCAGCTCTGCCGATTGTGCATTTGACGATCCGTCAAGCAAAAGCTCCGCATGATCGAACACATAGGTGCAACCTGCCACGGAAAGATCGTCCGGATTGTCGGGAACGGCAGTTCCCTTGACATAACCGCAGACGGTGCAGACATTTTTGCCGTCAAACGAGTGCTCGGCTTTGTCTTTTGTCTTGGTCGGACAACCCGATTGGGTACATTCCTGCCAATGATAGGTTTCGTCCCACTGCATAACATAGTTGTGAGAATGCGAACCGATTATGTCGCACGCCGCAAGGACCATAACAGCCAACGCTGCCATCAAAATAATTGCCGGAACAGCAATGAAAATGCGCCTCGATTTCATGTTTTCTTTCCTATAGAATAAAATTATTTTATTACTTATATTCTACTCTCCCCGTTGCAAATTGTCAACAGAAAAGCATATCCGCTTAACGGGGCTCCCACAAAAAGACGAAGTATTTTAGTGGGAAGGGGAGCGACAGGCGTAAAAAATGAGGGACAGCTTTTGAAGCTGTCCCTTTTGAACGTCGCCTCGCGGCGATTGATGGAGCTACTGGTCGGACTTGAACCGACGACCTGTTGATTACGAATCAACTGCTCTACCGACTGAGCCACAGTAGCATGATTTGCTCATGCACCACCAAGCCTTTTCATTATAAAAGAAAGCGTGCCAAAAATCAAGCGTTTTTGCCGTCTTTTTCATAATTTTTTTACAGTTCATTTTTAGACTTTACTTTTGTCTTGCCGTATGCTATGATGAAGCGGGAGGCAGACAAAATGGAGATCGTGGAAGTCGTTGCGGCGTTGATTTGGGAAGGGGGCAGGTTTCTGATCTGCCAGAGGCCGAAGAACAAGGCGAGGGGGCTCTTGTGGGAGTTCGTCGGCGGAAAGGTGGAACGGGGCGAAACCAAACAGCAGGCCCTTGTCCGCGAGTGTATGGAGGAACTTGCCATCACCGTTTCCGTCGGAGAGGTCTTTACCGAGGTCACCCACGAATATCCCGATATCACCGTCCATCTCACCCTCTTTCACTGCACGGTTTCAGCGGGAACGCCGACCCTTCTCGAGCACAACGACATGAAGTGGATCACCCCTTCGGAGATCGAAAACTATCCCTTCTGCCCCGCCGATAAGGTCATCTTGGAAAAGATCATGAGTGAGGCATAAAAAAGGCCCCCGCGAGATTCTTCGGGTTAATTCCCGTCCTCTCGTCCTGCTCCGTTTCTCAGAATGACGCGGGGGCTGGGTCCGTCGGTTTACGAGATCCGCTCGCTACGCTCGGGATGAGGGGATGGGCCGCCGTGCGCTTGACGGGATCCTTCGCTGCGCTCAGGATGAGCGTCGGGGCCTCAGGATGAGCGCGTGGAGGCTCAGAATGAGCGTCGGGGGCCTCTCAATGGGCCAGACATATGTATAAAAAAAGGGCGTTCCCGCGGGAACGCCTTTTGATAAAATTTACGACTTATTGACGATTTTAGCGCGATAGACGAGATGTTTCTGCCGCCCGAAGGAGAAGATCCCCTTCTCCGTGACGCCGATAAAATCCTTGCCGAGCGCGTCGAACAGATTGAACGTGAGGGCGTATTCGGGGAGCTTCCCGACGAGCTTGCCGTCCTCATAGAGATAGGACGTCTGAACGGGGAGGCTGACATCTCCCGCGGGCGTCATATCTCCTCCGCTCGTTTCGGAGAGGTAGACGGCCTTCCCGTGCACGAGTTCCGAAAGATCCTTTGCCGTGACCGCGACGTCGAAGCCATCTCCGCCCGCGTCGGGCACCCCGTTGTAGGCGGCGGAGGCACAGCCGAGGTTCTCCGTCCCGTACTGCAAGGCGGAGCGTTTGCTGGTGAGAAGCCGCGCAAAAACGCCGTTTTTGATGATATAGTTGACATATTTTTCGTTGACGACGCCCTCCGCATCAAAGAAGGGAAGGTTGAGCTGTGTCGCGGGGTCGCGGTTTACCGTCACGCTGAGATTTTCATTGAATAACTGTTGCCCGAGTTTCCCCGCAAGGAGGGAGGCGTTGTTGAAATAGAGATCGGCAATGAAGTGGCTCGCCGCATATTGCAGGGGTTCGAGCCCGCCGATCACGGTCACTTCGTCCTCTTCGACATGGGGGAGCCCCTTCAAAAAGGCGTCGCACTCGAGCTTGACGTCGCGGCAGATCTCATCCTCGTCGAAATAGCCGCTCTCGCAGCCGTAGCTCTCGTCCATGATATTGGCCGAGCCCCTGTGCTTGATCGTGAGCATGAGGACAAAGTGGTTTCCGCGGTAGGTATAGCGTTCGCCGTCGCTGTTTTCATAGGACGCATCCGTCGTATTGAGCTGGATCTTGTTGCCGAAGAGGAAGTCGGGATTTTCGGCGGCGAGGCGGGAGAGGAGGTGTTTCATTTTCGGGATAAAGTCCTTCTCTCCGACGATCTCATGCACCGCGTCCGCATCGATCGCGCGGGCTTCGGCGTGCGTTTCGGGGTAGGGAATGCCCTGCGAAAGGTTTTGTTTCGCCGTTTCTTCGAGGGCAGCCCAATCTGCCGTTCCGATGGAGCCCGCGACGCCGATAACGCCGTTTTCATAGACGCGGAAGGTGTTCTTGCAGCTCTCGTTGATGCGCAGGCTCTCCACTTGGTTTGCGACGATATTGAGCGATAAGTTTGAAATTTTATGGACAAGTTTTTCCGTTTTCATCGTTGATCTCCTCATTGAACGTTCATTTTCGACACGCGGATATGGGGGCCGCCCATCCCGACGTTGAGGGGAAACTGCTCCATCTTGCCGCAGCCGCCCGTGACGAAGCTCAGGATCTCTTTATCCTTCCCGACGCCGTCGATGAGGCCGAGCGTTTCAAACACGTTGCCCGTGATGACCGCGATCTTGACGGGCTTTCCGATTTTCCCGTCCACGATCTCATAGGCAATGTTGGGGGCGATGGTGAAGGTGGACATGCCGCTGCCGTGCTTGACGGAATAGATATAGTAGCCGTGTTTGATGGGGGCAATGAGTTCCTCGAACGTGCTCTTCCCCGCCTCTACATAGGTCGTGGTCATGCGGACGATGGGCTCGAAGTCGCAGTTGATGGCACGGGCGTTGCCTGTCAGCTTTTCGCCGAGCGCCGCCGCGGTCGCCGCACTGTGCAGCCTCCCCGCGAGAACGCCTTCCCTGATGAGATATGTATCCGTCGCCGCCGTGCCCTCGTCGTCATAGGGAACATAGCCGCTTCCCTCGAATACGCCTCTTTCGCGGATGGTGAGGATGGGGCTCGCGACCTTTTTGCCGATCGCCCACTCCTTGGCCATCTCCTCGTCGCCGAGCATGAAGTCGCTCTCGGACTTGTGCCCGAAGCTCTCATGCGCAAACACGCCCGTTGCAATGGGGGCGAATACGACGGGGTAGCTCCCCGCTGTCACGGGAACGGCGTTTTGGATGAAATCTTCACAGCGGGAGACAAATTCTTTGAGCTCTTCATCCGTGTAACTGAGTTCCCCAAAACTTGTGCGGGCCTTGGAGAGCTGTTCCCGCATGGTGTCTTCGCCGCGGGTGAACGCCATGCCGTAAGCGACGCCGCAGGTCTGGAAATCGTACTTGAGCTGAGCTCCCTTGGAGGAATAGAACTCATAGAGGGAGTATCTGTCTAAGTATTGTGCAGTCTGAAAGCCGCAGAGGGGGCTCTTCAGTTTGCCGTCCGTTTCCGTGATGAGCTTGAGTTTGTCCCCGAGCGGGATATTCTTGACGCATCTGTCCGCAAAGACGAGCTTTTCGTCGCGGTTGACCTCGTACAGCCTGACAATGGGGTCGTTTTCGATGTCCTCGTTCGGCTGTGCGTAGGCATAGAGCTTTTGAATGGTCTGTTGGACCGTTCCGACGTCGTCGGTGGAGGCGTAGTACCACATGTAACCGTCGTACACGCGGATGAACGCCTTTTTTTCGGCGGTGACCTTGGCTTCCCGCAACTGACCGTTTTGAAGCTGCAGACGCGTCGTAAAGCGGTCCTCGATCCTTACGTCGGTGTAAAATCCTCTCTGAAAACTGTACATGATCCCTCCTTCGTTCGGTAATTGTTGATTTCATGATACTCTCATGCGGGAGAAAAGTCAAGCGATCGCGGGCGATTCGGTTGACTTCTTCCCCAAAACAAAATATAATATCTGTATGCTGAACAGATTTTCGAGGACGGAACTTCTCCTCGGGGAAGAGGGGATGGAAAAACTCAGGCGGAGCCGCGTCATTGTGTTCGGCGTCGGCGGCGTGGGGGGATATGCCGTGGAGGCGCTTGCCCGTTCGGGCGTCGGCGCATTGGACCTTGTGGACAGCGACGTCGTCAGCCTCACCAACATCAACCGCCAGATCATCGCAACGGAAAAGACTGTGGGGCAGTACAAAGTGGACGTCGCCGCCGCGCGCATTGCGGAGATCAACCCCGACTGCGACGTTCATACCTATAAGACCTTTTACCTGCCCGAAACGGAGGGGGAATTCGACTTTACGCAGTACGATTACGTCGTGGACGCCATCGACACGGTGGCGGGAAAGATCGCGCTCGTCAGAAATGCAAAAAGGAGCGGGACGTCCGTCATCTGTGCAATGGGGGCGGGGAACAAGCTGGACCCGACCAAGTTCGAGGTTGCCGACCTTGCCCAAACCTCCGTCTGTCCGCTCGCCCGTACCATGCGGCGGGAGCTCAAAAAATACGGTATCGAGCATGTGAAAGTCGTCTATTCGCGGGAGGAGCCCCTTCGTCCGCTGCCCTCGGAGGAGAGCGTTAAGCGGGAAACGCCGGGGAGCGTCGCCTTTGTTCCGCCCGTCGTGGGCCTCATCCTCGCGGGAGAGGTCGTAAAGGACATTGTGGGAAATTTAAAATTAAAAATTATAAATTAAAAATTATGGTGTGGATGGCTCCATTCTTGCTGTCCCTTTTAGGGGAAGTGGCCCGCAGGGCCGAAGGGGAAGG
>CANQUY010000059.1 GCA_947627125.1 uncultured Clostridia bacterium | reverse complement strand
CTCCGTCATTCCCTTTGCGGAAACCCCCTTCTATAAAAAGCAGATGCGCATCGCGCTCCGCAACTGCGGCGTGATCGCGGCGGAGGATATCGAAGAGGCCATCGCGGCGGGCGACTATTCCGCCATCGAAAAGGTCCTCACGACAATGACCCCCGACGACGTCATCAAGGAAGTGCTCGACTCGGGCCTCCGCGGCCGCGGCGGCGCAGGCTTCCCCACAGGCAGAAAGTGGAGCTTCGCCAAGGCCTCGCAGGGAGATATCAAGTATGTCTGCTGCAATGCCGACGAGGGCGACCCCGGCGCATTCATGGACCGCTCCGTGCTCGAGGGCGACCCTCACAGCGTGCTCGAGGCAATGACCATCGCGGGCTATGCGATCGGCGCCCACCAGGGTTACATCTATGTGCGTGCGGAATATCCCGTCGCCGTTCACCGTCTTAAGATCGCCATTGCGCAGGCGCATGAATACGGCCTGCTCGGCAAGAATATCCTGGGCCTCGGGTTCGATTTCGATATCGACATCCGTCTTGGCGCGGGCGCGTTCGTCTGCGGCGAGGAAACCGCGCTCATGACCTCCATCGAGGGTCACCGCGGCGAACCCCGTCCCCGTCCTCCCTTCCCCGCCGTCAAGGGTCTATTCGGCAAGCCCACCATTCTGAACAATGTGGAAACCTGGGCGAATATCAACCCCATCATCATGAAGGGCGCGCAGTGGTATGCCTCCATCGGCACCGAAAAGAGCAAGGGCACCAAGGTCTTTGCGCTCGGCGGCAAGATCACCAACGTCGGCCTCGTGGAAGTTCCCATGGGCACGACGCTCCGCGAGATCATTGAGGAGATCGGCGGCGGCATTCCCAACGGAAAGAAGTTCAAGGCGGCCCAGACGGGCGGTCCTTCGGGCGGCTGCATTCCCGCAAGCCTCATAGATACCCCCATCGATTTCGATAATCTCGTCGCGATCGGCTCCATGATGGGCTCGGGCGGCCTCATCGTCCTCGACGAGGACACCTGCATGGTGGATATCTCCAAGTTCTATCTCGAATTCACGGCCGACGAATCGTGCGGCAAGTGCACTCCCTGCCGTATCGGTACCCGCCGCCTTTTGGACCTTCTCACGAAGATCACCGAGGGCAAGGGCGAGGACGGCGATATCGAGAAGATCGAGGCCCTCGCAGAGCACATGAAGTCCTCTTCCCTCTGCGCCCTCGGTCAGTCCGCTCCCAACCCCATCCTCTCCACCCTGCATCACTTCAGGGACGAGTATGAGGACCACATCAAGAATCATCACTGCACGGCGGGCGTCTGCAAGGCGCTCCTCAGCTACACGATCGACAAGGAAAAGTGCATCGGCTGCGGCCTCTGCGCAAGAAACTGCCCCGTTTCGGCGATCACCCGTACGGACTATGTTGCCCCCGGCCACAAGCTCGCTTCCTTCGAGATCGATCCCGCAAAATGTATCAAGTGCGGCGTCTGCCAGAGCAACTGCAAGTTCAAAGCAGTTGAGAAAAAGTGAGGTGACTGAAAATGGCTAACATGATCAATCTGAAAATCAATAATATTCCCGTTTCCGTACCCGAGGGTTCCACCGTTCTCGACGCAGCCCGTCAGGCGGGCGTCGTCATTCCCACCCTCTGCTACCTCAAGGACGTCAACTGCGTCGGTTCCTGCCGCATGTGCCTTGTGGAAGCGACGGGCGCGCGCGGTCTTGTTGCCGCCTGCGTCTATCCCGTTTCCGAGGGCATGGAGGTCAAGACGAACACCGAGAAGGTGAGAAAGAGCCGTCAGATGACTCTTGAGCTCATGCTTTCAAAGCACAAGAAGGAATGCCTCGCGTGCGAGAGAGCGGGCAACTGCGAGCTCCAGCGGCTCTCCATCGAATATAACTGCGACCCCCACTATTTCGAGAGCGACGATACCCGTCATCCCATCGATTTCTCCGCTCCCTATGTCGTGCGCGACAGGGATAAGTGCATCAACTGCATGCGCTGTGTCGCCGCCTGCAACAAACAGGCCGTCGGCGCGATCGGAGCGATCGGCAGAGGATACAACGCCCACGTCGGCAGCGCATTCGAAATGGACCTCATGTCCTCCGTCTGCGTCGGCTGCGGCCAGTGCGTCGTGGCCTGCCCCGTCGGAGCTCTGAGAGAGCGCACCACCGTCGATGATGTTTGGGACGCGATCGCCGATCCGCAGAAAAAGGTCGTGTTCTTCACGGCTCCCTCTGTCCGTGCCACGCTCGGCGAGGCGTTCGGCAACCCCGTCGGCACCAACGTCGAGGGCAAGATGGTCGCGGCCATCCGCAGGCTCGGCAATGTGGAAGTGTTCAACATGGACGTCACGGCCGACCTCACCATCATGGAGGAGGCGTCCGAGCTCATCAACCGCATCCAGAACGGCGGCACCATGCCCATGTTCACGAGCTGCTGCCCCGGTTGGGTCAAGTTCGTGGAACAGAAATATCCCGAGATGATCCCCCACCTCTCCACCTGCAAATCCCCGCAGGAGATGTTCGGCGGGCTCCTCAAGACGTACTATTGCGAGAAGAACGGCATCGATCCCAAGGATCTCTATGTCGTCTCCGTCATTCCCTGCACGGCGAAGAAGTACGAATGCACCCGTCCCGAGATGGGCGGCGAGGTCGATACAGCCCTCACGACGAGGGAACTCGCCCGCATGATCAAGACGGCAGGCCTCGACTTCAACTCCCTCCCCGAAGAGGAATTCGACAATCCCTTTGCCACCTGCTCGGGCGGCGGCACCATCTTCGGCGCGAGCGGCGGCGTCATGGAAGCCGCTCTCCGCGTGGCCGCACAGATGCTCGACGGGCAGTTTGAAGTTGTTGACTTCCACGAGGTCCGCGGCGTTTCCCCCATCAAGGAAGCGACGTATAAGATCGCAGGCAAGGAGATCAGAGTCGCCGTCGCAAGCGGCCTTGCAAACGCCAAGGAGATCATTGAAGGGCTCAAGAACGGTACCCGCCACTACGACTTCATCGAGATCATGGCCTGCCCCGGCGGCTGTGTCAACGGCGGCGGCCAGCCGACCCTTCCCGACAGCATCCGCAACAGCCAAAATTTGAAATCTCTCCGCGCGGAAGCGCTCTACACGAGCGACAAGAAGAACGAATACCGCCGCTCCAATGAAACGCCTGTCATCAAGATGATCTATGATGAATACTTCGGCGCTCCCAACAGCGAGAAGGCGCACAAAGTCCTCCACACGCACTACCGCGAGGACAAGAGGATCTGATCACCCACCAACTCCTTTGTAGAAGAAAGGCCGCGGGCACCCGCCCACGGCTTTTCTTTTTTATGCCCACCGCCACCCTTCATCCCGAGGCGCAGCCGAGAAGATCTCATAAACCCACGGCGGCGACTTCGTTCAAGGGGATTCTTCGGTCGCTTTGCTCCCTCAGAATGAGCGGGTGACTCCTGCCCCACCCGCTCATCTTGCCCCGCCCGCTCATCCTGAGCGTAGCGAAGGATCCCATAAAATGCACGAAAGCCCATAGCGGCGTCATGCTGAGAACGTGAGCCGACCGAAGTCTGCGGAAGCCCTACCGAAGCATCTCGCCGCATGCTTTACAAACACTCGCCGCATGCCTTACCGACATTCGCCGCGAGATTCTTCGGGTTAATCCCCGTTCTCTCATCCTGCTCTCTTTCTCAGAATGACGCGGCGGCTACGTCCTCCTGCCCCGCCATTCCATTGCGGCGTCATGCTGAGAACGTAAACGTGTACGAAGTCTGCGAGTGAACTATTTTAGTGTTGCAATCCTCCGCGAAATATGCTATGATTATAACAGTTAATTTTAAGGAAACTTCTTTGATCATGCTCAGCATTGTTATATTCGGCGCGTTACCATAAAAACTGCGGGAGTTGCAGGCAAGCACAAAAATTCCTCAAGTTTGAATCACAAAGGAGATGATATGAAAAGAAAAATATTTGTTGGTATTGTGCTCGTTATTTCGGCTGTCTTTGACTTATTCATTTGCAGCGCTTGTGCGGGCGATTTACCGAAGTCGGCATATGATTTATATGTTGACGCTTATATCAAAGACAACGGGACTGCCGACGGCGTTTTAAGCGAGGAGGGATGGCGCGCTTCCCTGCAAGGGGAACAAGGCCCCCAGGGAGCCCAAGGCATTCAGGGTGAGCAAGGGCCGCAGGGTGAACGAGGCATTCAGGGGGAACGAGGACCGCAGGGTACGGACGGTAAAGATGGGACCGACGGTCTTTCTGCATATGAGTTATATGTGCAATATACCACCGACGACCCCGTTTTAAGTGAAAAGGAATGGCTGGACTCTCTGAAAGGGCCCGGCGGGGCCAATGGCATCGGGATCAAAAATGTAGATGTGGTTTGCGGGTCGATATACATAACTTTTACCGATGGCTCAGTTCAAATCCTGGAGGATGCATTGCCTGAAGCGGGGCACACCTGGGATGACGGAAGTATTACCACGCAACCGACCTGCATTACTCCGGGCGTAAAAACATATTCTTGCACCGAATGCGAGGCTACGAAAAAAGAGATATTGGATGCGGAACAGGAAAATCATGCGTATGGAGAATATGCCTGCGATGATATGTGGCATTGGCAAGTTTGCAGGCTTTGCGGGAACGTTTTAAGAGAGGCACACAACTTCGGTGAAGCTCAAAGAACAGACGACGCAGATAAGATCTTGAATTGCGCTTGCGGTGTTCAAACGACCGTTGGTGAGATATACGCATATAAAGTAGAGTTTGCGTGCGGCGATGGGGTTTCGGTCCGCGTATATAACACGCAAGATTACGAAACCACGGGCACGGATTCATTGGTCGCATATTCCAGAGATTCAAGTAACGGGGAACTCATAAAGGACGGAACCGGGCAAGTAAATTTTGAAGTGGTTTTGGGAATAGGATATAAGCTGAAAAATATCGGGGCAACGCCCGATTCCGGATATAGCAATCTAAAGGGCGAAGCGGATACGCATGCCGAAAATATCTACCGTATTACTAAAATTACGTCCGATTTAACGGTTCGTATCGAAACAGAAATAGATACCCTGAATTTACCTGTCTTTATTATCAATACAGAAAATTCGGCTCCCATTCCGGACAAGGAGAACTATGTCAATTGCTCAATTTCATTGATCAATGCCGAAAGTGAGTACAATTTCGATCCTGTGGGGGCGGGGATACGGTTGAGAGGCAACGCGACCATGAATTACCCCAAGAAACCTTATAGGATCAAATTCAATGACAAGCAAAATTTATTCGGATTCGGGAGCTATAAAAGTTGGGTGCTTTTGGCGTTGTATGAGGATTTCTCTGCAATAAAAGATTATGCCGCGTTCAAGTTTGCAAGGAGCATAAGAGAGGAGAATGGCGCTTTCGTCCCTCAATCCAGGCACGTTGAAGTTTATTTGAACGGCGCATATGCAGGTTTATATTTGTTGACAGAACAAGTCCAAGAAGATATAGGCAGAGTAGGCGTTGAAGCCGAATTTGACGAAAAAGCAACGGAAGTCCCGTTTTTGGTTGAATGGGATGAGTACGCCAAGGACGAAGGGGTGGAAAACGTTGATTGGTTCAAAATAGAAAATCCCGATAATATTGAAAGAAAAGTCAGCTATTTTAATGTTAAATATCCAGAAGCAGACCAAAGATACACGCAAGAACAGTTTGAGTATATCAAAAACTACATTCAAACGGTAAACTCATTGGCGCATACGGCCGGAGTTACCCAAGCTGAATTTGAAGAATATGTCGATTTGCCTACTTTTATAGACTATTATTTGGTTCAGGAGTTTATGGGACAAGTCGATATCAATTGGAAGTCGGTCTATATGAGCAAAACAACGAATGGGAAACTCGTCATGGGACCTGTTTGGGACTTCGACTGGTCGGTTTCAGGCCCCACTTCTACGGGACATGGCAGCGATAAAGGATGGTATGCGCGTGATACCTGGTTTTATTACATGCTAAGAAATGATTGGTTCAAGCAGAAAGTTATCGCAAGATGGAACGAAATAAAAGCAACTCTGTCGGAACAAATAAATGAGTTAAAAGAATATAAGGCGTCCATCCGCAAAGCGGCAGAGCGGAACGCGATTTTATGGGATTTTATTGACGATGGCGATCCGAGAAACGATTTTGAAGGATATTATGATTTTGTAATTGAATTCTTGGAAAATCGGTATCAGTGGATAGACGGCGAATATAATGCCAATTAAGTTAACAAGTCTAAAAAAATGACGCCGCTACGGCGGATCACGTTCTTCAAAAGTTTTGCTTTACCGCTGCATGACGACGAAGCGGAAACGGCAAGAATATTTTACCCCAAACGAGGCACGGACATAGGTCCGCGCCTCGTTTGGGGTTGAGTTGATCCAGCCTAATTATAACTGTCGGACCGAAATCAAAAATTTTCCCGAGCAATTTGTTTCTCAAATTTACCTTCCAAGTAGTTTTTCTATCATCAGGTTTTTGATCGGATCGGTAATCTCAAGCGCGAGTTCGGTCAATACAAATCGGTCATGGGGAAAATCATCGTTTGTATCCTTTCTTTGAGATCCATCATATCGCTTGGATCTCATACTTCCCGTTTAGGCAAAATATCCGATCGATTTGCGCGATAATGTTCCGAGTATTGATCTTTTCATCGAGGAAAACCGTTGCCTTGCCGTTTTCTACCCAAACTCTTCCCCGCGGAAAATGCTCATAATCGTACCTCTTCAATGCGGGATATTCAGCGACAACTTCCTCCCAGATCTCGGAATGCCCTCTTGTATCATCGAAACGGTGAATAAGTTCAAAGTCACCCTTATTTTTCGGGATCACCCAAAATACGCCCTGTTTCATTTTGCTTTCACCGTGTTTATCATTTCATCCAAGAGTGCATCCGCAACCTGTTCGAAAACAGCTTCCTTATTTTTTATATTAAATGGGCGTTGCCTGTTTCTGCCGTATACGATCAAGCGATTTTCGCTACGGTATACTTCCAATTCGTTTTCGTATTGGCCTTCAAACAAATCGCTTTTCTTATCAAGAAAGAATGATTTCTCACCAATTGCACGCCAAGCATCCCGGTGATCTTTCCCGATTGAGGCAAGAACAATATCGGGAGAGAGATAGTCAAAAAATTGCGAAAAAAGTTGCGTATGAAATAGCTCTTTGGGACAGGAAGAATACAAAATCTCGGTAGCCAAAGCAGAGTATACGTCGATATGGACCGCCACAATGTCTGTTTTTACAGTCGACATATTTCCGCCGTAACTTGCTCCCAAATAATGCAGAGCAAATTCATAACCATCAAAATACTGACGATACGGGTTTGTCTGAAAATACTCGTTCAGCGTAGAATATAATTTGTTCAGCTTATTTTCGTCAGACGACGATAAATAGACATGTTTGAAGCGAAGATTTTTTAGCGGAGTCCCGTCCTTTTCCAAAAATTCATGCCATGAAGGATTTAGGCCCACAGTCACGATTTTCACAGGCGACGCTTGATATTTTTCAAGATTGCCGAACCAAATAATGGGAATGGAATTTTTGACAATGTATTTTTCCAAATCCTTATCGCCGAGCGCTTGATGAAAGTTATCACAGTACAATCTCATGATGTTTTCCAACGTGCTATCCATATAAATCTCCTTCGTTGTCATCATTATATCACTTCCGAATGAAGTTCTCAAGTCCCATTATAATATCGTTTGAACCAAAAAAATTTATCTGTCACAATTTTCTGTGCTTGAAATTTGATCGGCATTTACCTTAAATATAACGAAAGAACCTAAATCAAACACTTGCGTGTTCAATTTAGGCTCTTCGTGGTTGAGGTGACGTGACTTGAACACGCGACCTCTTGGTCCCTAACCAAGCGCGCTACCAAACTGCGCTACACCTCAGTAAAGCATAACTATTATATGCAAGTTTCGCCTCCCTGTCAAGCATTTTCCCCCGCTTATGACAAATATTTTTTTCCGATCTTTGAAAGTCCCTTCCCCTCTTGACAAAATCTCCCTTTTGCTGTACACTCTTACTATATAGAGGTACATACATGCTTTTTTTCGACGGTTTTTTGGTTGCCTGCTTCCTCTTCTTTGTGGGAAGCGTCCTCGGCTGGTGTCTTGAAGTGCTTTTCCGCCGCTTCTTCAGTGCGAAACGGTGGATCAACCCCGGATTTCTGACGGGGCCCTGCCTCCCCCTCTACGGATTCGGCCTTACGGGGTTGTTCGGCATCTCCCTCATTCCCATCTACACGGGCATGCCGTGGCTCGACGCCATCCTTATCATTCTCATCATGGGCGTTGCGATGACCCTCATCGAGTACATAGCGGGCCTCATCTTCATCAAGGGCATGAAGATAAAACTTTGGGACTACTCCAACCGTTGGGGGAACATTCAAGGCATCATCTGCCCCCTCTTTTCCTTCTTTTGGCTGCTTGTGAGCGCTTTCTTCTACTTTGTGATCGACCCGTTCGTGCTCGACGCGGTGGTGATTTTTGTGGAAAATATAGAATTTGCCTTCTTCGTCGGCATCTTCTTCGGCATTTTCTTTGTGGACCTCGGCATGTCGCTGAATATCTCCATGCGCATCAGGAAATTTGCGGAGGAGCACGGCATTGTCATTCACTTTGAAAAGCTCAAGGAGAGCGTCGCCGAAACCAAGGAAGAAAAGCAGGAGAAGCCGAGCTTTGCGTTCCCGTTCAAGTCGCTGCATGAGCTCAGGGACGACCTCGCAAAGGCCGTCGATAAGTTCACGGCCAACAAGTCCGATGACAGCGCAAAACCCCCGAAACCGTAACATAAGTGTGAAATAATTGTAATTTTAAAGCGAATTTTTCTGCGCCCGACGGCGTTGCCGTCGGGCGCATTCCTTATTAAGGTGATGGTTCGACGAGGCCCACCATGACATAATTAGAATGCCTCCGTCGGTGCGGACGGTGAACGGGAGTGGGACGCAGTCATGCCCCCCTCCCGAGGAGGGGGGGTAGGGGGGCAACGACCGCAGTCCGCATACGCCCCGCGAGATTCTAACTTCGCGCTATGCGCTCGTGCCGCGCTTAGCGTGAAGTAGCGCAGCGAAGGATCCCATGAAACCGACGGCAGCACATTATATTAAGAACTCACCCATATACGACAAAAGCGGACGAAAAAACGTCCGCTTTTTCAATCAATTCCGAAGAGGTCGTTGGGTGTGATATCAAGCCTCTTGCAGAGATATTCGATTTTTTCGTAGTCGAGCTGGGTCTTACCCCTTTCATAGTTGGAATAATCTGGCTGATATTTGCCCAACTCAGCTGCAAGCTGCGCCTGCGAAAATCCCTTTGCCCGACGCGCCAGCTTCAGATTCTCCCCTACCCTTTTTGCGATATCCATATTAAAATTATAGGGAAAATTTCTATAAATTACTTGACTTATAGTGATTTTCCCTATATAATGAAAGTACATTCATAAAAAGGAGAAAAAATTATGAAAAGAAACTCATTCCTCTTACCGCTTTTGATTTGCGTTATCAGCATTTCCGCAACATGCTTCGTCACCGGTTGCGCTTGCGAACATGAGTATGTGGAAACACAAGTCGAGGCCACCTGTACCGAAGAAGGGTACAATCTGTTTACATGCAGCAAGTGCAACGATTCCTATAAGGGCGACAAGACGACCCCCGTCATAAACCATACCGGGATCGGCACATGCAAGGCCTGCGGAGCAGACTTCGATACCATGTGGAAGGAGTTTATCGATAAAAACAGTGAAGATGACCTTGGAATCGTCTTTGAAGGAATGCCCGCTGTCGTATTGACGTACGACAATGATTATGACTGCAAGATCAGCGCGCTGTCATACCAAGCCAGCGAATCAGTCCATGAAGAAAATATTATAACTTTTGCTTATAATAGTTATGACAAAGAGTGGATGTGGGCTTATTCCACAGCATTTGGAATAACCGGCTTAGGCGATGACATAACCGGCACCGCGGGAGGCTCATTTACCGAATGGAGTTCTCGCTCAAGTTCGTTGAATTGTTCCATGAGAACGGGGTACTGTGCTAAACAAAGTGACCTTCTCGACACAATTAAAGAATTATATAATGTCATTTTGGATAAGGCAAATGCCAAGCTGAAAGAATGCGGCTACAATTTCTCAATGGCAAACTTCGGGTTGACGAAATGATCGCTGCATGAAGTAATACGAAAAAAGACGGCACATATGTCGTCTTTTTTTATGTCCGTCATCCCGTCTGCGCATTCTGAACGTCCCGCAGCGGCGTCATGCTGAGAACGGGAGCACAACACAGTCTACGAGGGCCGTACGGAAGCATCTCGCCGCATAGCAAGTGCCCCGCGAGATTCTAACTTCGCGCTACGCGCTCGTGCCGCGCTTAGACACAAATAGAACGCGCGCGGGGCG
>CANQUY010000058.1 GCA_947627125.1 uncultured Clostridia bacterium | reverse complement strand
AAACGTTACAATTACCGTCAAGGCGAAGTCCGTAACTCCTCCCGTCGATCCCGACAAGGAGGACAGAGAGGCTGTTGAAGCCGCTCTCGAAAAGCTGGACAATCAGACCATCAAAGAAACGACGACGCTCACGGCAAGTGACGGCGAGGTCCAATTCACATGGACGCTCAAGACGGAAACTCTTCCCGATGGCATCACCTTCAGCGGCAACACGATCACAATTACGGAACTTCCCGACGAGCAGACAGTTCTCACCTTCGAGGTCAAGGCCACGCTCGGCAATGTGACGCAGACCAAGACGGTCAAGGTCACGGTCGAAGCAAAAATATTTGTGCCCGATCCCGACGAAGCGGACAGAAAGGCCGTCGAAACCGCCCTTGCAACGCTTTCCGATCAGACGATCGAGGCAACGACGGAGCTCAAGGCAAGCGAGGGGACAGTTCAATTCACATGGACGCTGAAAACGGAAACCCTGCCCGACAGCATTTCCTTCAGCGGCAACACGATCACGATTACGGAACTTCCCGCCGCGCAGACGATCCTCACCTTTGAAGTCAAAGCCAAGCTGGGCAATGTCGAGCAGACCAAGACGGTCACCGTTACCGTCAAGGCGAAGCCCGCGCCCGATCCCTCGGTCGAGGCGAACGCCAAGATCGCGGCGGCCAAGACGGCGATCGAGGACGGCACGGTCAGCTTCCAAAAGGAGTTCACCGAACCCAACACGGAAGGCGTGCCCCTTCCCGCCGAATACGGTGAAACGACGCTTGCATGGGCGTTGCAGGGAACGAGCGAGTACGTCAAGGTCGAAAACGGCAAGCTCATTGTCACGGCCCTGCCCGATACCGATCTCACCCTCACCCTCGTTGCCACCATTTCCCTTGCCCCCGGCACGCCGCAGACGGCAAACGTCACCATCACCGTCAAGGCGAAGTCCGTAACTCCTCCCGTCGATCCCGACAAAGCGGACAGAGAGGCCGTCGAAGCCGTTCTCGGGGAACAGACAGACCGTTCCGTCGATATGAGCACCCGCTTCAAGACGAAGGACGGGGAGGTCGAGCTCACCTGGACGACGGAAACCGAGCTGCCCGAGGGCATCACCTTCAGCGGCAGCACGCTCACCATCACGGCCCGTCCCGCAGAGGATCTGGCTATCGTGTTCACCGTCACGGCGAAGCTCAACAATGTGACGCAGAGCAAGCAGGTCACCATCACCGTCAAGGCGGCGGTGCCCGACGAGGCCAAAGTGCAGGCGTTCCATGACGCCGTTGCGGGGATCCCGACGGAGGGCGCTCCCGCGGCAAGGCTCACGGCCATCCGCAATGCTCTCAATGCCTACAATGCACTGACGGATGCGGAAAAACTGCTCGCGGCAGAGGACTATGCGGCGTTGCAGGCGGCGGTCAAGAGCTACAACGAGTCTGTCCGTTCGTACAACGATGCGGCGAAAAATGCAGAGAGCGGGGCTCTCTCAGGAATCATTGGATGAGGTGAAAAGAATATGAAAAAATCCATCTTATTGATCTTATTGGCGGCATGTCTTGCGGGAAGCCTTTGCCTTTTTTCCGCATGCGGCGGCAACGGGCAGAACGGGGACGATCACAGCGGCGCCGAGCAGCCTGATCCCGACAAACCCGATCCCGACAAGCCCGACAAGCCCGACAAGCCCGATCCCTATGAAACGCTCAACAAGATGATGCAGGCGGAGTATACCAAGATCGAGGTTTCCGTGACGGATACGTTCGGCGAGGGCGTGACCCTCTCGAGCGCGTACAGCGTCAGCTTTGCGGACGACGCCGTCACGGTGGAGTATCAAGTGGAACGCTTCGCCGAGATCTCTTTGGATGATCTTCCCGGGGACCCCATCGAAACGCTCACGGGCAAAGTGACGGTCAAGGACGGCGAAGTGACGCTTGTCGAAGGGGACGATATCGGCCTGACCGTTTCGGGCAAGCTCTTCGATTTCAAGGAAACATATTTCGGGAATACGGAGCTCACGGATACCTCTCTGAAAGCGGACGTCAAGGATCCCAAGAACTTCATGGGCGTTGAAAACTGCACCGATATGAAGGTGGAGGCGGCGTTTGCGGGATCTTTCACCAAAATCACCGTGGCCTACACCGCCGCGGCGGGGGATTCTGTTAAGATCGAATACAATTTCACAGCTTGAGCGGCCGAGAATTCGTCCATTTTGTGAATTTGTATCAATAAATGAAAAATAATCAATTTTTTTGTAAAAATCTCACGCCAAGAGTCTTGATTCTTTTGAAAAAATATGTTATAATCCATGTTGTGCAAAGAGGAGTATCGGAATCGGCCTCCGTGTTGTGTCAAAAAAACACTTTTTTGAAAAAAGAGAGGAAACATGATGAGCTTAAAAGCGCTGAATGCGTTTTCACTTGGTAGAGTGGATATTATTTTCTTTGTTGTGCTCGCGGCGCTCATTGCGCTCTGCATTGCATTCTATTTTCTGATCCCCGTGTTCAATAAGAAACAATATCGTGAACAGCGCGAGAATCTCAAGAAGAGAGAAGCGGCGTTCAAGACCAACATCGGGCAGACGGACGGAGCCGAAACGGATGGGGCGGAAACGCTTCCCGATCCCTCCGCGGAGGCGGCTCCCCAAGAGGATGCCGTAACGGCTGAGCCGAAAGAAGATGAATAAAAGCAGGATCTTTTCCACAGTCATATATTTCATCTTCACGTTCGGCATAGGCATCATATTTTCGCTGACGCTGCCCGGGTATTTTGCGACCTTCACGACGCCGTCGGAGGTGATCCGCGACGCACTCGAGAGCGGGGACTTCCTGCGGGGCATCGTCCTGACAGAACCGATCGGCTTTTCCGAACAGCCCGCGCTCCAATGCTCCTTTGAAGGGGGCGGCGGGATCGTGCTCTACGAGGCCGTGATGGAGGTCTATGACAGGAACGAAGAGGAGAAGCCCGCCGCGGACGATCTCACCTACGGGATGCTCTATAAGAGTTATACGGGGTATGTATACGGGATCGGGGACCGCTACGACGCGTTCTCCCAATCGGAAAACGGCACCTCCCTCCGCGTGACAGAGGCGGACGGAAGGGAGAAAACGTTGGAACTCCTCGATTACGATTCGGACGGAAACGGCACAAAGGACGGCATTTCGACGTATACGCAGAGCGGATTCATCGTCCTCGAGATCCGTGAAAGCGACGTGGATTCCATCAAAAAACTTGTCTTTACCGACAAGACGGGCAATGCGGTTTTCACAGCGGAAGCAGAGAGGGAACTTGGGTTCTCGACGGCGCTTTTTGACTGTTTCGGCGATCTGGAGGAATACAACGCTCTCGTTGCGGAATTGAGCCGCGAGGGGATCACGGACGCCGAGCAGACGGAGCTCAACGATCGGCGCAACGTTTATGCGCGGACCGTCGCGGAGAAGATCGCAGAAACGGAGGGATGCGCGTTCACGGCGGATTCCGAGGCGTACAGGGCGGCGGTGGATGAAGTCAACGGCCGCGCCAACAAAAAGGCCATTCCCTTCATCATCATCTATTTCGTTGCGATCTACATTATTGCGGACTTCCTGCTCGGAACGCACTTCATCATCAAGTTCTTCAAGTGGTTCCTCTTCAAAGTATGCAAGATCCCCCGCAAGGAGAAAAAAGTCACCAATGAGGACTTTTACGGGCACGACTATTACAGCATGGTGACGATCAAGCTCGATCTTTCCGCTGTGCCCGAGTTCAACGGCAGCGTAGGGATCAAATATATGTCGGCAGCGGGGGAGGAATTCCTGTTCACGCTGTTGAAGTCAGAGGAATATACGGCGACGCTCCGCATGAAAGCGGGCGTATATGTTAACCCGTTCATTGATATCGACAGGGGATACGGCCCCGTGAATCTGCCTGATAATCTGGTGGCCGAAGGCTATCAGAAGGAAATTTTAATAAAAATAGTAAAGCGCGAGGAATAACGCCTATGAGGATTTCAATTCAGCACTTAACGAAGATCTTTCCAAGCCGCACGAGAGGCGGCGAAGCCGTTCACGCCGTGGAGGACATGAACATCGAGATCCCCTCGGGTGAACTCGTGGGCCTTCTCGGCCCGTCAGGTTGCGGCAAATCGACCACGCTCTTTATGCTGAGCGGGCTCGAGAGCCCTTCCTCAGGCAAGATCCTGTTCGACGATCAGGACGTCACGACGCTCGCTGCCGAAAAGCGCGGCGTCGGGCTCGTGTTCCAGAACTACGCCCTCTATCCGCATATGACGGTGGAGCAGAACATCCGCTTCCCGCTCGACAATATGCGCATCAAGAAGGAAGAGGGGAATGCCCGTGCGCTCGACGCGGCAAGGCTCGTGCAGATCGAGGATCTCATGGCCCGCAAGCCGAACGAACTCTCGGGCGGCCAGCAACAGCGCGTCGCCATCGCCCGCGCCCTCGTGAAGATGCCCAATGTCCTTCTCCTCGACGAACCGCTCTCCAACCTCGACGCCCGCCTGAGGCTTCAGACGCGCGAGGAGATCAAGCGCATCCAGCGCACGACGGGGATCACGACGGTGTTCGTCACCCACGACCAGGAGGAGGCGATGAGCATCTGCGATACGATGGTCGTCATGAAACTCGGCATCGTCCAGCAGATCGGCGCGCCGCAGAATATTTACGACGACCCCAACAATCTGTTCGTGGCGAATTTCCTCGGTACGCCGCCCATCAATATCTTCAAGGGGCAGCTCAAGGACGGAAAGGTGTACATCGGCGACGAAGTCATTTCGGACGCTCCGTTCGGCAAGGACAAGGCGTGCACCGCCTTTGACGACCGCGAGATCTATGTCGGCATCCGTCCCGAAGGGTTCATCTACGACGCCAACGGGGAACTCACCCTCAAAGTGGATCATATCGAGGTCATGGGCAGGGACAAATCGGTCGTTTCCACCCACGAAACCTCTACGAAGCCGACCGTGCGCTGCATAATCGACAGCGATGTCATTCTCCCCGACGCCGAGGAGCTGAAGTTCAGGATCAAGCCCAATAAGATGCTCCTCTTCGACGCCGCGACGGAGGAACGGCTCAGAGATCCCGTCAACGTATTCCAAGGCAGGATCGAGGGCGGCAAGCTCTTCATCGGGCAGGAAGCAATTGCAGAGAGTTCCCTCGAGGACCGCGAGGTATTGGTCGGGCTCGGTTCCGATTCCTTTGTCCTTGCCGAGGAGGGCCCGCTCACCCTCAAGATCGGCCGTATGGAAAATAACGGAAAGACCGTTGCCGTCTGCGGGACGCATGCGGAATCCGTGAATCCCGTTGTCCGCTGCAATCTTCAGGGCGTACAGCCGCAGGAGGCCGACGAACTGAAATTTGCCGTGAAAGCGGGCAGTGCGCTCTTGTTCGATCCCGAAACGAAGGAGAGGTTGATATGACGGAAAACGAGAAAGACATGATCGAAGCCGAACCGCAACCCGAAGCGCCGAAGAAAAAGCACAACCGCTTTGTGCAGTACTTCATCAATTTGGGCGCACGGATCAAGGGATGGTTCGTGGATAAGTGGCTGGCCGTCAAGGACGTCTTTAAAAAGAAGCCCAAGGACGAATATGCCTACAGCGGGCCCGAGCTCAGCAAGGGCGAAAAGTTCCGCCGCGGGCTCAAGTCGCAGAGCGGCTGGCTGTTCGTGGCCCCCGCGCTCATCTTAATGGCGGTATTCACCTTCTATCCCATCATCGCGGCGTTCATCAATTCCTTCAAGATCGATTATTCGAGCACGACGGGCGCGTTCAAGGGATGGGGGTTCGATAACTTTGTCCACGTTTTGACGGGCGATACGGGCACGGCGGGCGCAAACTTCGTCCAGTGCCTCGTGAACACGCTGGTTCTGACCTTTATTTCGGTCCCGCTTTCAACGCTTCTCGCCCTTCTCATCAGCGTGGCCCTCAATTCCATCAAACGCATCCAAAAAGCGTATCAGACCATTCTTTTCCTGCCTTACCTCACCAACGCGCTCGCCATGGGCGCCGTGTTTGCGACCTTCTTCAAGATCATTGAAACGCCGAGCTATACCGAAACGGTCGGTATCGTCAATATCGTTCTCGGCTGGTTCGGGATCCGTCCCATCTATTGGATCCGCGGGGGCGCAGAGGTATGGACGCTCGGCTCTCTCACGATCCCGTGGGCAAAATACATCGTCACCATCATCTATGAGGTGTGGTCGGGCCTTCCCTTCAAGATCCTCATTTTGTTCAGCGCGATGCAGTCCATCAACAAGCAGTACTATGATGCCGCGAAGGTGGACGGCGCGAGCCGCTGGACAGTGCTCTGGAAGATCACGGCGCCGATGATCATGCCCCAGATCAGCTATCTCCTCGTGACGGGCATCATGGGCGGCATGAAGCAATACTCGGCCGTCGTGGGCCTGTTCGGCGAAACGATGGGGCAGGCGTACGAGATGGGCACCATGGTCGGATATCTGTATAACTATATCGAACTCGGGCAGATGGGCTATGCGTTTGCCGGTTCGTTGATGCTCTTTGTGATCATCATGATCATCACCTTCATCAACAACAAGATCACAAAGAAGCGAACGACATACAGGTAAGGAGGGAGAGCATATGGCGAAAAATAAAAAAACGGGCGAAGCCGTCGTCGGAAAGTGGGATCTCTCCGCGGGCGACGAAGGATTCGACGCCGAAAAGGTACAAAAGAGAGAAAAAATCAAACATATCGTCAAGAATGTCTTGGTCTATACTTTCCTGACGATCTGCGCCGTACTGGCTTTCCTGCCCTTCTATTGGATGATCATTTCGTCGCTGAAGGTCGAGGAGGAGTTCCGCGAATCCGTTCCGACGTTCTTCCCGCACACCTTCCAGTGGAAGAACTATTGGATGATCTTTCATCAGGTGACCTCGGCGTCGAGCACGAGCGCGACCTTCGGGCGCATTCTCGCGAACACGCTCATCGTCGGGCTTCTGTCCACCTTCCTGGGGCTCGTGATCATCGTCATCACGGCGTATGCGTTTGCGCGGATGGAGTTCAAGGGCAAGAATATCCTCTTCGCCGTCATGCTGGCGACGATGATGATCCCCGGCGAACTCTTCACCGCATCCAACTACATTACGGTGGCGAAACTGCAGATGACGAACTCGTACACAGTTCTCATCCTCCCGTTCCTCGTGAGCGTGTACTATATCTATCTCTTGAGGAACAACTTCATGCAGATCCCCAATTCGCTCTATCAGGCGGCGAAGATCGACGGCTTGAGCGACATGGGGTACCTTCTCAAGGTCATGATCCCGCTCACCGCGCCCACCCTCATCTCCATCACCCTGCTCAGGTTCATCGGGACATGGAACAGCTACATTTGGCCCCGCCTTGTCAACATGCAGCAGTGGCAGATGATCACCAACTGGGTCACGGGCGGATTCGTTGACAGGGTCCAGCCCGACGGCTTCTGCCTCTACCCCTCCGGCAACGGCAGCGACTACGGCACGACGCCTCTCGATACGCTGAAGATGGCCGCGGTCTGCATGGTCAGTTTGCCTCTTCTCATCCTCTTCATCTTCTGCCGCAAGTATATCATGCGCGGCGTGTCGAAGAGCGGCACCAAGGGTTGATGCCCGAATCTATGATTTCTTTCGTGTCCCAACGGGCACGTCGGAGATAAAATAAAAAACAAGGAGAAAACAATGAAGAAACTTTTGACAGTGGCGTTGGCAACTTGTATTGCAGTCACGGGATGCGTCGCCTTTGCGGCTTGCGGCGGAGAAAGCGATTACGATCATACGATCGTGTTCTATTCCTCCCAGGGCGACGACCTCTCCAAAGTGACCCAGAATGCGATCGTGTCCTTTGAGGCCAAGTACCCCGGCTGGAAGGTCGAGCATTCCCAGCCCGGCGGCTACGACGAGGTCCTCAGCAAAGTCCGCGGCGACCTCACGGCAGGCCTTCAGCCCGACCTCGCCTATTGCTATGCAGACCACGTCGCCCAGTATCTCGACACCGGTACGGTCGTCGATATGAACAAGTACCTCACAAATTCCCAATCCTACACCTACACCGCAGGCGAAAACACCAAGAAGATCGACAGGATCGGCTTCACGGACGAGGACGTTTCCAAGTTCATCCCCGGGTACTTTGAAGAGGGCAAAGCGGTGAACTTCGGCGGCCACAAGGCTGCGGGGTATGAGGACGATGCGCTTCTCACCCTTCCCTTCGTCAAATCGACAGAGCTCCTCTATTACAATCCCGACGCGCTCAAGACGCTCGGCGTTGAAGTTCCCACAACGTGGGATGAACTCTGGAGCATCTGCGAAAAGGCAAAGCAAGAGTGGCCCACCTGCACGCCTCTCGGCTACGACAGCGACGCGAACTGGTTCATCACGATGGCCGAACAGCTCGGCTTCAGGTACACCAGCGCAGACGACAGCCAGCACTTCCTCTTCAACAACGAGAATGCGGCCGCATGGCTCCAGAAGGTTGCCGATTATTACAACAAGGGCTATATCATCACGCAGGCGACCTATGAGGGCGCTTACACGAGCTCTCTCTTCGTGAAGGGACCCGAAAACAACGGCCTTGTGTTCTGTATCGGTTCCTCGGGCGGCGCCAGCAATCAGGCGGGCACAGGGTTTGTGACCGACGTCGCTCCCATCCCCGGTGTCATGCGCGACGAGGACGACGACGGCGAGGAAGAACTTCATGCCAACTGCATCAGCCAGGGTCCCTCCCTTGTCATGCTCACGGGCGGCCACGGCGTGACCGATCCCTCCGAAAAGGAGATCATGACCTTCCAGTTCGTCAAAGAGCTCCTCGACGTTGAGTTCCAAGCACAGTTCGCAAAGGCCAGCGGCTACAACCCCATGCGCACAGACGTCTATGAGGTCGCCTCCTACAAGACCTTCCTCGAAGGCAAAGACCCCGATAATGGCGGTAAGCTCGAGGGCAAACAGCTCGTCGTCGCCAAGGCAGCAAATGCCGCACAGGTTCTCAGCGACCGTTTCTTCGTCTCTCCCGCGTTCATCGGCTCTTCGACGGCCCGCAGCTGCGTCGGTACCGTCATGGAACGTATCTTCCTGAACGGCATGGAGCCCGCCGAAGCGCTTCGCAAGGCATATAAGGACTGCGGAGGCAAATAATTGCAAGCAAAAATGAAAAAACTATTTGCAGTCTGCGTGACGGCCGTGCTCGGCCTGTGTTTCGCCCTTGCGGCCTGCGGCGGAGATAAGATCGCCGACAACACCGAGCACTTCGACGACATCACCAAGACCTTAAAACTTTCTAACACCTATGACGGCAAGACCCTCTTCAAGGAGGGCGGCGGCGGGATCGAAGAGGCCGTTGCGCCTATCCCCGGCGAAACGACGGACGGCGATACGACCTACTTCGGCTTAAAGACGAGCGGCGACTCCGTCACCGTCCGCTATCAGGGCGTCGATACGCCCGAGAGCACGGCGGGCGTCGAAAAGTGGGGGAAGGCGGCGAGCGTCTTTACCAACGAACGCCTTCACGCGGCGACGACGATCGTCATCGAATCCGCCAAAAAGGGGAATCCCCCCGATAAGGACTCCACGGGGAGCGGACGCTATCTTTGCTACGTCTGGTACAAGACGGCGGAGGACAAGGACCTCAAGCTCCTCAACCTCGAGCTTGTGGAGAACGGCTACTCGCTCAACAAGGAGAGCGCGAGCAGTTCCTACTATTCCTATTTCCAAAAGGCAGAGGAGTTTGCCCGCAGCATCAAACTGCGCCTCTTCTCCGACCTCGACGACCCGCTGTACGACACGCACCCGAAGGATTTCTCGCTCAGAGATTTCTCCGAGCATCCCGAGAACTTTGCCGAGAACAGCAAGGTCCGCCTCATGGCCTATGTCACCGAAAAGCGTACCTCCTCCACGGGCTCTGTCACATTCAAGATCGCGCAGTACGACGAGGAAACGAACAAGGTCTACGAGATGACCCTCTTCGCAGGGTACACCACTGCCACGTCGGCCATGCGGATCGGCAACCTCTATCACATCGTCGGGACGCTGCAGAAGTACGACGGAAATTGGCAGATCTCGGGCGTCACGCTCAACAACACCGCCAAGGGCAACGAGGATGAAACATGGACCGCCCAAATCGGCTATTGCCTCTCCTTCAATTCAAACAATCTCAATTCCCCCAACGGCTACGGCGACGTCACGGTCACCTCTGTGAACCTCAGCGGGACGACGCTCACCTTCGAGGGAACGGCTCCCATCCCCGATGAGGACGGCGAGACCGAATCGTTCACCTTCACCGTGACCGTTTCCGAAGGGTACGACAGCATCAAAGTCGGCTCCCGTCTTACCATTTCGGCTTGTTACCAATTTGAAGCGGCCTCAGGCAAACTTACCGTGACCGATGTCAACAAAATTTCGATCAAATAAATCAAAGGAGATATCATAATGAGAAGTAAGAAAAGACTGACGCTCCTCGTGCTGATGCTGATGGCAATGATCGCCTGCCTCATCGGTGCAGTGGCGTGCGGCGGCGGTGTATCCCAGAAGGATGCCATCGACATGTACATCCTTCCTCAGA
>CANQUY010000057.1 GCA_947627125.1 uncultured Clostridia bacterium | reverse complement strand
CAAGACCCTCCGCGATTATATCTATTTGAACGGCCACGAGGGCATGATCTTCTGCCCCGAAACGATGGGGAAGATCGCCCAGATCGGCACGGTGGAGGAGATCGCCGAGATCTGCAAGACCGATCCCGTCTTTACCCCTTGTGTTGACTTCGGCCATGTCAACGCCCGCGAACAGGGGAGCTTAAAGACGGAGAGGGACTATCTCGACCGCCTCGACATTCTCCTTTCTGCACTCGGATATGAGAGGATGAAACACTTCCATGTGCACTTCTCCAAGATCCAATACGGCGCAAGGGGGGAGATCCGCCATTTGACGTTTGAAGATACAACTTTTGGTCCCGAATTTGAACCGTTGGCCGCTGCGCTCGTCCGCTACGGCCTTGAGCCCTACATTGTTTCCGAATCGGCGGGTACCCAAACCGAGGACGCCATGACGATGAAAGAAACGTATTATAGAATTAAAAGTTGAGCACCCCCGCTCATCCTGACCTCGTAGCCGAAGGGGAAGGATCCCGTCAAACGCACGGGAGCTTTTTCCTCATTCCGAGCCCCGAAGGGGCGAGAGAATCTCGCTCTAAGAACGGAAGTCCGTAAGTTTACGAGATCCCCTCGCTACGCTCGGGATGAGGACACCCCGCCCCGCGCGCGTTCTATTTGTGTCTAAGCGCGGCACGAGCGCGTAGCGCGAAGTTAGAATCTCGCGGGGCGTTTAAAGCCGAATGTGCGGCGAGATACTTCGGGCCGTTTCCTGTAGACTGCGTTTTACTCCCGTTCTCAGTATGACGCCGCACCACGTTCATCCTGCCCTAGCCGCTCATCCTGACCCTGAGCGAAGCCGAAGGGGAAGGATCCCGTCAAACGCACGGAAGCTTTTTCCTCATTCCGAGCCCCGAAGGGGCGAGAGAATCTCGCTCTAAGAATGGAAGTCCGTAAGTTTACGAGATCCCCTCGCTTCGCTCGGGATGAGGACATCCCGCCCCGCCGCGCTCATCTCGCTTTTCCTCTTGCCTGCCCACCTGCCGACGATTTGGGGGCGTCATGATAAATTCTTATAAAAAACCGTTGACGAATTTGCCCCGATTTGGTATAATATGGCTATGGTTGCGGAAAAACTGCGCAAAATATATCAAAATTCCCATGCCGACGCCCTCTTCATTGAGTGCGATTTCCTTCGGAGATACCTCACAGGCTTCTATTCGACGGACGGCTATGTCATTCTCGACGAAAAGGGCTGCAAGTTCGTTGCCGATCTCCGCTACTTCGAGGCAGCGGAAAAGGAGCTCCGCGGCTCGGCAGTCGAGGTCGTGGAGGGTTCCTATTTACAGGCGATCGAACTCATTCAAGGCAAAAAGACGATCGGCGTTCCCTATCCCTTTATCAACGTTGCGGCATTCAAACATTTGGAAGAGAAGGGCTTTGAACTTGTTGACTGCATGCCCGCCCTCAAGGAGGCCATGCTCTATAAGTCGGAAGGGGAGCTCTCCCTCATCCAAAGAGCGTGCGACATTGCGGAAGAGGGCTTTTTGCGGCTCCTGCCCGAGATCAAGGAGGGGATGACGGAGAACGAAGTCGCCGCCCTTCTCGAGTACAACATGAGAAAGCTCGGCGCAAGCGGGACCTCCTTCGATACCATCGTCGCATTCGGGCCGAACGGGAGCGTTCCCCATCACGAAACGGGGAATACCAAACTCAGCTTCGGCGACCCCATCCTCATTGACTTCGGCTGCAAGGTGGAAGGATACTGCTCGGATATCACCCGCACCTTCCTCTTCGGCGACGATAAAATGCATGATGAATTCAAAAAGGCGTACGACATCGTCCTTTCCGCCCATGACCTCGTGCGGGAAAACCTCGTTGCAGGCATGACGGGGAGAGAGGGGGACGCGATCGCGCGGGATCACCTCAAAAAGTTTGGGCTCGATAAGTACTTCACCCACTCTCTGGGCCACGGTATCGGCTTGCAGATCCATGAATATCCCAATCTCTCGCCGAAGTCCGAACAGATCATCGAAAACGGCATGGTGTTCTCGGATGAGCCGGGCGTCTACATTGCGGAAAAGCTCGGGATCAGAATTGAGGACAGCATGTATATGAAGGACGGCAAGACGCACTCCTTCATGCATAAAACACAGAAAAATTTATTGGTTTTGTAATCAAAGGAGATACAGATTATGGCACAAATCATGGCAGGCGACATCAGAAAGGGCACCACGTTTGAATACAAGAGCGGCGTCTATACCGTCGTCGAATTCCAGCACGTCAAGCCCGGCAAGGGCGCGGCTTTCGTCCGCACGACCTTAAAGAACGTGGTCACGGGACAAGTTCTCTCCGACGAAACATTCAACCCCTCGATGAAGCTCGAAACGGCGCAGGTCGAAACAAAGAAGATGCAGTATTCCTACAGGGACGGCGGCTTCTGCTATTTCATGGATATGGATTCCTACGAAATGACGCCCATCGAAGAGGACAAGGTTGAGGATGCGCTCCGCTATATCCGCGAAACGGATATGGTGACCGTGCGCTTCCTCTACGACAAGGCATTCTCCGTGGAACCCGAGAACTTTGTCGAACTCAAGGTCGTTGAGGCTGAGCCCGGCGTCAAGGGCAACACGGCGACCAACGTCACCAAGTCCGCAAAGGTTGAAACGGGCGCGACCTTCCAGGTCCCCATGTTCGTCAACGAGGGCGACACGATCCGTATCGACACCCGCACGGGCGAGTACATGTCGAGAGTGTAATGACATTTCGTTGATTTCTTTTCAAGGGCGAAAAGAAATCAACGAGGGATCGGATCCTACTCTCTTCGGGGAAACGGGGTGAGGCGGCGTCATGCTGAGAACGGGAGAAGTACGAAGTTTACGGATGTTTACCCGAAGCATCTCGCCGCACATTCGGCTTTAAACGCCCCGCGAGATTCTTCGGGTTAATTCCTCGGACTTCGTTCAGTGTCCGTTTCTCAGAATGACGCGGGGAGGCTGCGCCTCAGCATGAGCGCGTTGCCCCCTCCTGAGGAGGGGGGTAGGGGGGTGGGCAACCCCTCAAACGGAGTTTCTATGAAATTTATCGCGCAACGGGTATTGCGCGCGATGCTCACCGTAAACGGTCAGCCCGTCTCCGAGATTGGACGCGGGCTTGTCGTTTATTTCGGCATTCGTGTGGGCGATACTATAAAACAGGCGGAGAAGTGCGCCGAGAAGATCGCAAACCTCCGCATTTTTGAGGACGGCGAGGGCAAAATGAACCGTTCCGTGCTCGATATCGGCGGGGAAGTCCTCTTTGTTTCGCAGTTTACGCTGTACGGCGACGCGAGAAAGGGGAACAGGCCCTCCTTTTCCGATGCCGAGCGGCCCGAACGCGCGGAACCTCTCTACCATGCGGCGGGGGAACTGCTCGAACGCCTCGGCGTTCCCGTAAAATACGGCATTTTCGGCGCGGACATGCAGATTCTACAGCACAACGACGGCCCCGTCACGATCATTTACGAAATTTAAGTACATATGCATATCATCTATCTCGGTACAGGCGCGGCGGAGGGCATTCCCGCACTCTTTTGCAACTGCGAATACTGCCGCGGCGTGCGGCAGAGAGGGGGAAGGGAAATAAGGACCCGTTCCCAAGTCCTCATCAACGGGGAGCTCTCCATCGACTTTCCGCCCGACGCCTTTGCGCATACGCGGAAGTACGACCTCTCCGCCCTCAAATATCTCCTCGTGACCCACTCCCACATGGACCATTTCTACGCCCATGACTTCATTCTCCGCGGCTACAAGTATGCCGAAGATATGACGGAGCCCATGCTCCATATCTATGGGAACGCGGAAGTGATGGAAGTCTTTCAAGAATGCACGAAGCGGGAGATGAAGCCAGAGGTCATCGGGCATTTGGAACTTCACCCCGTCGGCGCGTTTGAGGAATTTTCCTTCGGGGGATATAAAGTCTACAGCCTCCTTGCGAAGCATTCCTCCGAGGAGCCCCTTCTGTATCTCATCGAAAAGGACGGAAAGCGCATTCTGCACCTCACCGATACGGGCAGATTGCCCGAGGATTCCGTGCAATATCTTGCGGAGATCGGGGGAAAGCCTGTAGACCTCATCACCTTTGACTGTACATTTCTATTCGGCGCAACGGACGCCTCCGCCCGCCACATGGGTTTGGATGAGAACAGAAACACATTTTCCCGCCTCGAAACGATTGGCCTTGCGGACGGACACACGAAGAAGGTCATCACGCACTTTTCGCACAACGCCCGCCCGACGTCAGAGCTGCTTGCACGCGCTGAGGCGGAATATAACGTCCTCGCCGCCTACGACGGCATGGAGATAGAGATTTAACATGGGATTTTTCTCGCGGCTGAAAGCTCTTTTCGGCAAAAAACCGAAGATCAAGCTCGGGCTCGCTCTCGGAAGCGGGGGCGCGAAGGGCATGGCGCACCTCGGAGCGCTTAAGGCGTTCGAAGAGGCGGGGCTTTCCTTTGCCGTCGTGACGGGCGCGTCCATCGGCGGGATCGTCGGAGCCCTCTATGCCAAGGGCTATTCCTCGGCAGACATGGTCGGCATTGTCGAAAACGTCAACCGCAGGGAGTTTTCCAAGAACTTAAAGCCATTTTCGGACATGTCCTTTATCGAGAGTTTTCTCGAAAATTATCTCGAGGGGGACTTTTCTACCCTCAATATTCCCTTCGGCGTTGCCGTGACGGACGGCATGACCAACAAGAGCAAGCTCCTCAAGGAGGGGAAACTCGCAAGGGCGCTCACGGCCTCGGCGGCGATCCCTCCCTTCTTCCGCGGCGTGGAGATCGGCAGTACAAAGTACTACGACGGCGCATTTTCGGACGCCATTCCCGCGGACTACTGCAAACAGCTCGGCGCCGATTTTGTCATCGGGATCGATCTCTCCGCTTTCAATCCTCCCGAGGAGGAAAAGAGCACGATCGCACGTCTTGTGGGCTCGGCCATCGCTGCGATGACGCCCGTGAGGTATCTTGAGAACGCCAAGACCCGCGGCTATGAGGCGTCCGATGTGATGATTCGGCCGAATCTGAGGAACTTTAAAGCGACAAACATCGATCCCGTTTCCATGGACGAAATGTTTGAAGTCGGCTACGCGGCCGCAAAGGCACAGATCGGGGAGATCAAGAGCAAGATCGCCGCTTGGCAAAAGGAGAAGAGATGATACGCATGACGACGGCGGGAGAATCGCACGGGAAGGGACTTTTTGCCATTCTCGAGGGCATTCCCGCAGGATTGGAATTGAATATCGAAGAGATCGACGCCCGCCTTGCGCTTCGGCAGAGCGGCTACGGCAGGGGTGCGCGGCAGAAGATCGAATGCGATCGGGTGGAAATTCTCTCGGGCGTCAGAAACCGTGTGACGCTCGGCAGCCCCATTGCGCTCGCCGTGTGGAACCGCGACTACGAGAATTGGAAACACTGCATGGCTCCCGAGGGGTGCGACGCAGGGGAGCGGCGGCTCACCAAGGTCCGCCCGGGGCATGCAGATCTCGCGGGAATGCGCAAGTTCGGGCAGGACGACGCGAGGAATATTCTGGAACGTGCCTCCGCGCGGGAAACTGCCGTGCGGGTCGCGGCGGGGGAGGTCTGCCGCCAATTTTTGGCCGCGCTCGGCATTGAGATCTGCGGCTTCGTGCGGAGCGTCGGCTCCGTTTCGGACGAAAAATCTTACACTTATGACGCGATTTTGAAGCGTTCGCCTCTCTTGGGTATGCTGGATACGGACCTCGAAAGGGAGGCCTGCGCCCTCATCGACAGGGCACGGGCAGAGGGGGATAGTTTGGGCGGCGTTGTCGAGCTCCGCGTGCGCGGGCTCAAGGCGGGCTTCGGCAGCTGCATGACGTATGCTGAGAAGCTCGACGCCCGCCTTACCTCCGCTCTCATGAGCGTGCAGGCCGTGAAGGGCGTTGAAGTCGGCCTCGGCTTTTCATCCGCCCGCCGTTTCGGCTCTTCCGTCCACGACGAAATCAATGTGAATTTCACCCGCCGCACTAACAACGCCGGCGGGATCGAGGGAGGCATGTCCAACGGGGAAGAGCTCGTTCTCCGTGCGGCCATGAAGCCCATCCCCACCGTCATGAAGGGGCTCCGCACCGTCGATACGGATACCCTCGAGCCCGCCCTCTCGGCTCCCGAACGCAGCGACGTCTGCGCAGTTTTCGCCTGTGAAACGGTGTGCGAGGCCGCAATCGCCGCAGAGCTTGCCAAGGTCGTTTCCGAGCGTCTTGGCGGCGACACCATGGCCGAACTTCTGAGGCGCAACGGAGAACTCCAATGAGGACTTTTCACATCAATTTGAAGGGCACGGCAAAGAAAAGTATCATCGTCTGCCGCAAGAATGTTCTCTCCAAACAGCTCAAAGAGGATCTTCCGTGGCTGAAAGCGGGCGGGTCGCTCATCTTTACCGATTCCAACGTCTTTGCCCTCTACCAAAGGAAGATCGAATCGCTTGCGCTCCCCGTATTTGTCATGCCCGCGGGGGAGGAATTCAAGACCGAACAGACGCTGTTTTCCCTCCTCAAGGCAATGGCGGAACACGGCCTTCGCCGCTCCTCCAAGCTCATCGCCCTCGGCGGCGGCGTCGTGGGGGACGTCGGCGGCCTCGCGGCGAGTCTCTATATGCGTGGGATCTCCTGCATTCAGGTCCCCACGACCCTCCTTGCGCAGGTGGATAGCTCCGTGGGCGGCAAGACTGCCATTGATTTTAACGGCGTGAAGAACCTTATCGGAGCCTTTCACCAGCCAATGTATGTCTATGCCGACCCCGCCTTTTTCAAGACCCTGCCCGAACGGGAGATCCGCTGCGGTCTTGGGGAGATCGTCAAGCATGCCGCGCTGAACGCTCCGCTCTTCGACAAACTCATGCAGAATCGGGATCGCCTCTTCGATCTGGAATTCCTCGCTGAGATCGTGCCCGAAAACATTCAGATCAAGGCAGAGATCGTACAGAAGGACCCCTTAGAATATGGGCTCCGCCGCTGTCTAAACCTCGGACATACGACGGGCCACGCGATCGAACTCACCCAAAAGAACTTGTCCCACGGGGAGTGTGTGCTTCTCGGCCTTCTCTATGAGAGCTATCTTGCCCGTCGGCATCTCGAAACGGACGAAGCCTATCTCGGGGAGCTTGAAACGCTCATCCGCACTGTTCTCGCCTGCAAGATCGGGGACATCGACGTCGAAGGGGCCGCCCGCCTTGCCCTGCTCGACAAAAAGAACACAAAGGGGGATGCCGTCACGCTCGCCGTGCCCGTCAAGAAGGGAGAATTTGCCATCTTGGAACTCTCTTACGCGGACTATGCGAGGGAGTTATCCGAAATCAGGAGCACACTATGCTGAAACTTGCAGTCATCGGCAAGGATGTGTCGCAGTCCGACAGTCCCGCCATCCACAACTTCATTCTGCGCCGCTTCTCTGTGGAATGTTCCTACGAAAAGGTCAGCATTTCCCCCGAAGAGTTCAACGGGCGGGCGGAGGAGCTCTTTTCCCGCTATGACGGCTTCAACGTCACCATCCCCTTCAAGGGGGAGATCATCCGCTATCTGAACGCATTGAAAGGGGACGCGGAGGTCTTTGGCGCAGTGAACACCGTCGTCACGGGGGACCGCCTCGGCTACAATACGGACGGCTACGGCTTCATGCTCATGCTCGAAAATGCGGGGCTCGACGTCAAAGATAAGTCAGTCCTCGTGCTCGGCGCGGGCGGCGCGGGGCGGAGCTGTATCAAAAAGCTGTGCGGCGAGGCGAAAGTCTATGCCTATGAACGGGACGCGGCGCGGCTCAATGCTGTCTATGAGGAATTGGGCGGGTTCACACCCCTTTCACGGGTCCCCGTGCGTCCCTTCGATATCATTCTGAACTGCACGGGCGTCGGCATGCACAATACGGTGGGAATGCTGCCGTCGGTCGCCTATGAAAGCGGAGAAACGGACACGGCCGATCGGCTCCTCAAGCTATGCGGGGCGGCGGTCGATCTCATCTATGTTCCGCCGCAGTCGGAATTTTTGCGGGTGGCGGAGGCATACGGCAAACCCACTCTGAACGGCGCGGCCATGCTCTTCTATCAGGCCTATTTCGCCGACTGCATCTTTTTGAACAAGGATCCGAACAGCGAAGAGGCCAAAACTCTTTGGAAAGAATACAGCGAGGTGAAATAATGAGATTCTTGGTGCTCAACGGCGTCAACCTCAATCTGACGGGGCGGCGCGAAAAGGACGTCTACGGCGGCGAAACGCTCGAGGACATCAACAGGGAACTCGAGGCCTTTGTCGAGGGCAAGGGCCACTTTGTGGATTTCATACAGAGCAACTTTGAGGGGGAGATCTGCACGCAGATCCAGCGCGCGGAGGGGGTGTACGACGGCATTGTTCTGAATGCGGGCGCTTTCACCCACTACAGCTATGCCATCCGCGACGCGATCGCAAGCGTTTCCGTTCCCGTCGTCGAAGTCCATATGTCCAACGTGCATGCGCGGGAGGAATTCCGCCATACCTCTGTCTTGACTGCGGTCTGCAAGGGGGAAATATTGGGCTTCGGCAAATATAGCTACATTTTGGCATTGGAGAGCTTTTTGTTATGAATATCGTACTCTGCGGCATGATGGGCGTCGGAAAGTCCAGCGTAGGGATCCGTATCGCCGAAAGGACGGGGCGGAGATGGTACGATACCGATATCGTCATCACCGACCGCTTTGGTAGGATCTCGGATATCTTCGAGTATTACGGGGAGGCACATTTCCGTGCGCTCGAAACGGACGTCGTCAAAGAACTTGCGAGAATGGACGGCCTCGTCATCTCCACGGGCGGCGGCCTCGTTCTCAAATACGAAAACACCGATCTTTTAAAGAAAAACGGAAAGATCTTCTTCATGCGGGCGAGCTTTGAAACCCTTCTCGGCCGTGTCCGTGCGGATGAAACGCGCCCGCTCCTCAAGGATAACGGCAAGATCGCCGAAAAGCTCGGCGAGCTCCTTGCAGAGCGCACACCCGTCTATGAAGCTGTCGCCGATTTCATAGTCGATACCGACAACAAATCGGTCGATGAAGTCGCGGATGAGATCATCCGCCTTGCGGGGGAGAGATGAGGGCGCTCGTCACGGGCGGAACGCGGGGGATCGGCCTCGCCGTCTGCCGTCTATTGTCTGAGCGGGGGGAGAACGTCACTGCGCTCTATTCCTCCGATGAGGCCGCGGCGGAACGGGCAAAACAGCTGCTCCCCGCCGTGGAGTTCCTGCGTGCAGACGTTTCCGACGAGGGGGCGGTGAAGGAAGTCTTTGCAAGGTTTTCCTCCCTCGATCATCTCGTCAACAATGCGGGGATCCCGCTCTATGCGCAGGTGCAGGACACGACCCTTTCCGCATGGGAGAGGGTGATGGCCGTCAATGCGGGCGGGACCTTTTTGTGCTGCAAACACGCCGTCAAGAAGATGCTCGGGCGCGGCGGGTCCATTGTCAATATCTCCTCGGTATGGGGGGAAGAGGGGGGAAGCTGCGAGAGCGCATACTCCGCCTCCAAGGGGGCCGTCATCGCGTTCACCAAGGCGCTTGCGAGGGAACTCGCCCCCGCGCAGATCACGGTCAACTGCGTCGCCCCGGGCGTCATCGACACCACCATGAACGGTCACCTCAGCGAGGAAGAGAAAAGGGCCCTCGCAGAGGAGATCCCGCTCGGACGGTTCGGGACCCCCGAAGAGGTCGCCCGCGCTGTGCTGTTCCTTCTCGACGATCCCTACGTCACCGGCCAAGTCTTAGGCGTCAACGGCGGCTTTTGAGAACGCGCTCATCCTGCCCAGCCCGCTCATCCTGCCCAACCGCTCATCCTGCCCAGCTCGCTCATCCTGAGCGTAGCGAAGGATCCCATAAAACGCACGGCGGCCTATAGCGGCGTCATGCTGAGAACGCGAGCATAACGCAGTCTACAGAAGCCGTACCGAAGCATCTCGCCGCACACATTACGGACATTCGCCGCGAGATTCTTCGGGTTAGTTCCCGTTCTCTCGTCCCGCTCCGTTTCTCAGAATGACGCGGCGGGCAACGGACATTCGTCGCGAGATTCTTCGGGTCAATTCCCGTCCTCTCGTCCTGCTTCGTTTCTCAGAATGACGCGGCGGGCACAGCCCGCTCATCCGTCCACGGCTGTCCTTACCCCCTTAAACTCCAAAAATCTGCATTTTACACAGTACTATGTCAGACATAAATGTTCAATTATGCCAGACATAATATTAAAAATCGAAGAATTTTTGAAAAAAATCTCTCAAAAAAGAGGATTTTTTTCTTTTTTTGCGAAATAACTTGTGATGAAAGAAAAATACGACATCAAGAAACAAATTTACGAAAGGGAAAAAATGTTCCTCTCTCCCTATGCGGTGCGGTCGGAAGATACGCGCGGGCGGGAGAGGGAGGAGCCCCCTTGTCCCATGCGCACGGACTTCCAGCGCGACAGGGACCGCATCATCTATTCCAAGGCTTTCCTGCGCCTCAAGAACAAGACGCAGGTATTTTTCGCGCCCGACGGCGAC
>CANQUY010000056.1 GCA_947627125.1 uncultured Clostridia bacterium | reverse complement strand
TGATCGCCGCCGCGCGCGCCCTTCTCAAATCTCCCTTGCGGTGAGGTCCGTCAAGCACCATCTGGTCGCCCGTGTAGGCGTGGACGGTCGTCATGATGCCGGAAACGATGGGATAGGCCTTGTTGAGCGCATCCGCCATGGGAGCGAGGCAGTTCGTAGTGCAGCTCGCCGCGGAGATGATGGTGTCGTTCTTCGTCAGCGTTTTTTCGTTGACACCGTAGACGATGGTGGGAAGATCGTTGCCCGCGGGAGCGGAAATGACAACTTTCTTTGCACCGGCGTTGATGTGCGCCTGCGCCTTTTCCTTCTTGGTGTAGAAACCTGTGCACTCGAGCACGACGTCTACATCGAGCTGGCCCCAAGGAAGGTTGGCGGCATCTTTTTCTTCATAGATCCTGATCGTCTTTCCGTCTACGGTGAGGGTCCTCTCCTCGTCGTTTGCGGAAATTTCGTGGGCGTATCTGCCCTGCGCACTGTCATACTTGAGAAGGTGTGCGAGCATCGTGGGGGTGGTAAGGTCGTTGATGGCGACGATCTCATAGCCCGTTGCGCCGAACATCTGTCTGAAAGCAAGACGGCCGATGCGTCCGAATCCGTTGATTGCAACTTTTACGTTTGCCATGTTGAAACATCCTCCGATATAAAATTCATTTTGACGCTTCTGAGCGCCATTCATACATAGAGCATTTTACCACGATTTTCCTGTGCCGTCAAGGATTTTTTAAAAATTTCAGTTGAATCATGAAAGTTGTTCTCCCGCCCCGCCGCCGCGTCATTCTGAGAAACGGACCAAGAACGAAGTCCGACGACTTGACCCGAAGAATCTCGCGGCGAAAGTCCGTAAAGCATGCGGCGAGATGCTTCGGTACTGCTTTCATAGACTGCGTTGAGCTCACGTTCTCAGCATGACGCCGCGGGCGCACGACGGAAGCGTTCTAAATCACGTCATGGTGAGCGCAGTCGAACCATCACCTTATGATAATGTGGTGACCCTTCGACGTTGCTACTTCGCGCTACGCGCTCGTGCCGCGCTTAGACATAAATAGAATGCGCGCAGGGCAGGGTGACGCGATTTGGAACGGCAGAACGGGAATACAGCCGCCGCGTCATTCTGCCCCGTTCTCCGTTCCCGCCCTCATCCCGAGCGAAGCGAGCGGATCCCATAAAACCAACGGACTTCCGTTCTTAAAGCGGGATTCTCTCGCCCCTTGCGGGGCTCGGAATGAGGAGGACCCCCGCCGCCGCGTCATTCTGAGAAACGGACCAAGAACGAAGTCCGACGAATTGACCCGAAGAATCTCGCGGCGAAAGTCCGTAAAGCATGCGGCGAGATGCTTCGGTAGGGCTATTGTAGACTGCGTTATGCTCGTGTTCTCAGCATGACGCCGCCATGAAGTCCGTAAAGCATGCGGCGAGATGCTTCGGTACTGCTTTCATAGACTGCGTTGAGCTCACGTTCTCAGCATGACGCCGCGGGCGCACGACGGAGGCGTTCTAAATCACGTCATGGTGAGCGCAGTCGAACCATCACCTTATGATAATGTGGTGCCCCTTCGACGTTGCTTAGGGTGACGCGATTTGGAACGGCAGCCATATTGTCATTGAAGCCTGTCTGCCGATTCCACACGCACCTTTTTAATATCTCCATTGTAAAATTCAAGAAGTATTGAATCCGCCGAGCGGATCATCGATTTTATCATGAAATAATCAGGTAAAATCAAACTGATTTCACGGAGCAAGTCCGCATTTTCGATTGCTTTTTCGCGGGTCGCATCCTCGAACGCCGCCTTTTCCAAATTTGCTTTTAAAACGTTTTCCATATTGTACCTCGATTTTTGATTCACCAACCTGCGCATGTTGAATGTATCTCAATTATATCATCGTTCCGTCGAACAATCAATCATTTTGATTGATAAAACGATGATAATAATTTGTAGAAAAAGGTCTATTTTATGGTGAATTTGTCGAAATTCTCGGAAAGGCTTCGCGAGTGCGTTTCGGAAGAGGGGAGCGCGGCCCAACTTGCGAAGGAATTGCATGTCGCGCGCTCTACGATTTTTGAACTTATGCGCGGGTCGTTTCTGCCCTCGACCCGTGTACTGATCTTGTTGGTCGAACACTTCCGCTGCTCTGCGGATTATCTGCTCGGCCTTGTCGAGTTTCCCAAGGGCTGTGAGTTCAAGGAAATCCTGCCGTTTTCGGACAGGTTGCGGGAAGTGCTTCATCTGTTTTCTGTGACGCAATACCGCCTTGAAAAGGATACGGGATTTTCAGGAGCTATTGTCTACGGGTGGCTTTCCGGCCGTTCTATACCATCTGTTGACAGTTTGGTACGGCTTGCCGAATATTTGGGCTGCTCTGTGGACTTTCTTTTGGGACGGGAGCGGTAAAAGACTTTGAGAGAATGAGCGGTCGGTCCCCGCCCCCCGCCGCGTCATTCTGCCCCGCCCGCTCATCCTGAGCGTAGCGAAGGATCCCATAAAACCAATGGACTGCGTTCAATGGGATTCTTCGGTCGCTTGTGCTCCCTCAGAATGAGCGGTCGTTGCCCACCCCCCTACCCCCTCCTCGGGAGGGGGCATGCGGTAGACCCTCCCCAAGGAGGGGGCATGACTGCGTTCCACTCCCCAAGAACGGGCGGGAGGGCGTGTTGCGGTTTTTTCTGTTAATTTTCGGAAATTCTATTGCATTTTCTCTGCAAAAGCATTATAATTGAGAAAAAAACAGGGAGGATAATTCCAATGCCGTTAGTCACAACGACGGAAATGTTCAAAAAAGCGTATGAGGGCCACTATGCCGTCGGCGCGTTCAATGTCAACAATATGGAGATGATCCAGGCGATCGTCGAAGCCGCGAGCGAATGCAATTCGCCCGTCATTCTGCAGGTTTCTGCGGGTGCGAGAAAGTACGCCAACCCCGTGTATCTCCGCCACCTCGTGCAGGCCGCCGCCGAAACGACGAATATTCCCATTGCCATGCACCTCGACCACGGCGCCGATTTCGAGATCTGCAAACAGTCCATCGACGACGGGTTCACCTCCGTCATGATCGACGCCTCCTCCAAGCCTTGGGAGGAGAATATCGCCATCACCAAAAAGGTCGTTGAGTATGCCCACGATCACGGCGTGGTCGTCGAAGCCGAACTCGGCAAGCTCGCGGGCATCGAGGACGACGTCCATGTCGCCGCGGACGACGCCATGTTCACCTCTCCCGACGAGGTACAGGAGTTCACCGCGCGCACGGGGATCGACTCCCTCGCGATCGCTATCGGGACCTCCCACGGGGCCTATAAATTCAAGCCCGGGCAGGATCCCAAGCTCCGTATCGACATTTTGGAGGAGATCGGCCGCCGTCTGCCCGGTTTCCCGATCGTGCTTCACGGCGCATCGAGCGTGCCGCAGGACCAGGTCGCCGTCGTCAACCAGTTCGGCGGTTCCATGCCCAACGCCATCGGCATTCCCGAGAGCGAACTCAAAAAGGCCGCGGCCCTCGCCGTCTGCAAGATCAATATCGACTCGGATCTGCGCGTTGCATTTACGGCGGCATGCAGAAAGCACTTTGCAGAACACCCCGACCACTTCGACCCCCGCCAATATCTCGGCGACGCAAGGGCGAACATGAAGGCGATGGTCAAGCACAAGATCATCGACGTTTTGGGCTCCGCGGACAAGGCGTAAAATTTGGTTGAAACTTCAAAAATCGGCACATATGTGCCGATTTTTTTGTAAATTTGAAAATAGCGGCCCCGCGTCATTCTGAGAAGGGGAGAAGGATGAAAGGACGAGGACTAACCCGAAGAATCTCGCGGGGGCAAGCGTTTACTATGCGGCGAGATGCTTCGGTACGGCTTGTTGGACTACGTTCATGTTCTCGTTCTCAGCATGACGCCGCTACGGACTTCGTTCATGTTCCCGTTCTCAGCATGACGCCGCACACACGGGGCGACCGTACTCTTTGCGGCGAGATGCTTCGGTACGGCTTGTTGGACTACGTTCATGTTCCCGTTCTCAGCATGACGCCGCCGTGGACTTCGTTCATGTTTTCGTTCTCAGCATGACGCCGCACCGCACCGAGCCCTTGGCTCCCCTTGTAGGGGAGCTGTCACGCCGCCCTTGCGTGACTGAGGGGTTCAACCCTATCCCCCGCTGCGCGGGTACTTCCCCTACAGGGGAAGCAAGGGAGTGGAGCAATAAAAAAGCGGGAAAAACCCGCTTTTTCGACAATATGTCAAAGATTTTTTGATCACACAATATACTTTTCGTCGGGGGAGGCGCCGTCGAGCTCCGCCTTTTGGCCGTCGTAACCGGGTTTTCCAAGCAGCGCGAAGGTCGCCTTTTTGCCCGCCTCGACGCCGGGCTGGTTGAAGGTGTTGATATTCAGCATTGCGCCCGCATATGCCGTCTGCAATTCAAAGAGATAGAGGAGCTGGCCGAGCGTGAATTCATTGACGACGGGGAGGGTGATCGTATAGTTCAGCCGTCCCGCCTTCGTGAGCGCGAACGCCGTGGCCTTGTTCTCCGCCTGTATGAGTTCTTCCATCGTGTGCCCGCCCAAAAAGCTGACGTCGGGAATGTTCTCGCAGCCGTGGGGAATGGGATATTTCTCCTTATACGAACCGACGGAGAGGAAGGTGACGACCTTGTCGAACGGGCCCTCGGTGTAGAGCTGGACCTGCGAGTGCTGGTCGGTGACGCCGAGCGCCTTGACGGGCGTTTGGCCGACGTTGCATTTCTCACCGCCGAGCGTTTCGTTCTTGCCGAGGCTCTCCGCCCAGAGCTGGGCGTACCAATCGGAAACGTATCTGAGATTGTCCGAATACGGCATGAGCACGCCGATATTCTTGCCGTCCTGCATGGAGAGATATTGCAGTAATGCGCATATAAGTGCAGGATTTTTCTTGAGATCGGGGGAAGAGCAGATCTTATCCATGTAGGCCGCGCCCTTTAAAAGCAGCTTGATATCAATGCCGAGAACGGCCGCGGGGAGGAGCCCCACGGGGGAGAGTTCGGAGAACCTTCCGCCCACGCCGTCGCCGAGCACAAAGCTCTTCACGCCGCCGAGTTCCTTGGAGATCTTGACGAGATTCCCCCGCGCGGCGTCCGTCGTAAAGATGACATGGTCCTTGACGTTTTCGCCCGCCTGTTTCAAAAGGTCGGCGATGATGAGGTACTGCGTCATCGTTTCGCTCGTTGCGCCCGACTTCGAGATGACGTTGAAGCAGGTCTTTTTGATGTCGATGACGTCTAAAAGTTCCTTCATGCGGACGGGATCGACGTTGTCCTCCACATAGAACTTGGGCCCGCGCCGCTTGGACTTGGGCAGATCGTTGTAGTGGAGATGGCAGAGGGCGTTAAAGGCCATGATGGGGCCGAGCGCAGAGCCGCCGATGCCGAGGACGACGAAGTATTCAAATTTTCTTCTGACATCTTTGGCGGTGCCGAGAATGTCCTCGACGATCTCCGTCTGGTTGTAGGGGAGTTCCGTCCAGCCCATGAAGAGCTCGTCTTTGCCCCTGTTTTCGCTCACATAGGCGTGCGCCGCCCCGGCGAGTTTTTTGTTCTGTTCGATCGTCTTGGGGGAGATACCCTTTTCGCCGAGGTACTTATCGGTCATGTTGGTGTAATCCACCCGTATGCGCCATTCTTTGCGCAGATTTTCAGAAAGTTTCATTGTATGCCTCCTACGTGCTCCATTGTAGCACAGATTGATTTTTATCGCAAGGGAAACGGCGAATTTTTCTCGGCGTTTCAGGCAAAAAATAAGGAATGAGGGGAGAGCAGATAATTTTTGTCATGAGAGATGATTACGAAAAATCATTTGACTTTCCATGGGGCATGCTGTATAATGTTGGAAACTCAGCCATTTTATACTTGCGGTGAACACAAATGAGCAAACATGCGGGCAAAGAACAAAAAACCAAGCCTCCCCGCAAAAAGAGCGGGTTCCGATGGTTTTGCTATCGCTTCACGAAGCGGTCTTTCGACATTTTCGCCTCGGGGCTCTTTCTCATCCTGTTTTCGTGGCTGTATCTCATTCTCGCCCTCGTGGTGAAATTCAGCGATTTCGGGCCCGTATTCTACCGTCACGAGCGGGTGGGGAAGAACGGAAAGAAGATCTTTATCCCCAAGTTCCGCAGCATGAAGAAAAATGCGGATCGGCTGGAGGACATGCTGACGCCCGAACAGCTCGAGCAGTACAGGCGGGAATACAAGATCGATAACGACCCCCGCGTGACAAAAGTCGGGAACTTCCTCAGAAAGACGAGCCTCGACGAGCTCCCCAACATTTGGGCGATCTTTACGGGAAAAATCTCCGTGATCGGGCCCCGTCCCCTGATGCGGGAGGAGCTCGAAAGCAAGTACGGCGAGGATGCCGAAAAGCTCGTTTCCATCCGCCCCGGCATGATCGGCATGTGGGCGGCGAACGGCAGGAGCAACTGTACCTACGAGAGCGGCGAACGGCAGAAATTGGAACTCTATTATGTTGACCATTGTTCGATCGGGCTCGACATCAAGATCGTTTTCAAGACGATCATCGGTGTCTTAAAGCGCGACGGTGCGAAATAACCATGAAAATATTACACATACCAAATTATTATTTTCCGCATATCGGCGGGATCGAACAGGTCGCGCGGGACTGCGTGAATGCATGCGCGGGCGAAAATGTTTCCCAGCGCGTCTTTTGCTTCAACCACGAAAAGGGAAACAGCGAGGGTGAGGTGGACGGCGTGCCCGTCGTGCGGGCGGGGTGTTTTGCCAAGATCTCCTCGCAGTCCCTCTCCTTCTCCTACGGAAAACTTCTCAAAGGGGAGTTTGCGGCGTTTGAGCCCGACGTTGTGGTCTTTCACTATCCCAACCCCTTCGGCGCGCATGCCCTCTTAAAGTGCCTCAAAAAGCGTCCGGATTGCAAGCTCGTGCTCTATTGGCATCTCGATATCACCAAGCAGAAGATCCTGGGGAAGTTCTTCAAGGGGCAGAACAGAAGGCTTCTGAGCCGTGCGGATAAGATCGTGGCCACGAGTCCCAACTATATCGAGGGTTCGCCCTATCTCTCCGCTTGCAGAGAGAAATGCACCGTCATTCCCAACTGCGCCGCAAAGGACAGGGTGGAATGCGGCAAGGAGGCTCTCTCCCGTGCCGCGGAGCTCAAGGAGATCTTCCGCGGCCGCACCCTCCTCTTTGCGCTCGGCAGACATGTCCCCTATAAGGGCATGGAATATCTCGTCAGGGCGAGCCAATATCTGCCCAACGGCTATGCCGTCTGTATCGGCGGGGAGGGCCCCCTGACGGATTCCCTGAAAGCGCTCGCCGAGGAGGATCCCAAGGTCACCTTTTTGGGACAGATGGACGAGGACGAGCGCAAGGCCTATCTCATGGCCTGCGATATCTTCTGTTTTCCCTCCGTCACCAAGAATGAGGCGTTCGGCGTCGCCCTCGCCGAGGCGATGATGATGGGCAAGCCCTCCGTCACTTTCACGATCGAGGGTTCGGGCGTCAACTATGTATCTCTCAGGGGAGAAACGGGCGAAGAGGTCGAAAACGGCAATGCCGAGGCCTTTGCACAGGCCGTCGAGAAGATCGCTTCCGACGACGCGCTCGCCTCCCGCTATGCACAGGCCGCAAGGGAGAGGGCGGAAAGGCTGTTCTCCGAGGAGGCATATCAAAACAATATCCGCGCGCTCTTCAAAGAATTCGCGGAAGAGTAACGGTTATAGCATGAATATCTACGGAATCGTCATGGCGGGCGGCGGCGGAACAAGATTTTGGCCGCTTTCCCGCACCAAAACCCCCAAGCAACTCCTCAATCTGAGCGGGAAGGACGTCATGGTCAACGAGGCCATTGCGCGCCTTTGCCGCGTGACCGTGCCCGAAAATATCTATATCGCCACCAACGAGGCCCAGCGGGAACCCATGGAGGAGGCCGTCAGGGGCAGGATCCCCGCAGGGAATATTCTCGCCGAGCCCGCCGCCCGCAATACCGCCGCCTGTATCGGCTATGCCGCCGTCGAGCTCCTCAAGACGAGGGGGGACGGCATCATGGTCATCACGCCCTCGGACGCCTATATCAGGGACGAGAGGCGTTTTGCGGAAACGCTCAAGACGGCAGTCCGCGCCGCCGAAGAAACGGGGAAACTCGTCACCGTCGGCATCACGCCCACCTTCCCCGCCACGGGGTACGGCTATATCCGCTTCAAAGAGGCGGAGGGGCGCGTGAAGGAGGCCGTCCGCTTTGTGGAAAAGCCCCCGCTCGAACAGGCGGAGGAGTATCTCAAGAGCGGGGAATATGTCTGGAACAGCGGCATGTTCGTCTGGAAAGTTTCTACGATCTTGGAGCACTACCAAAGGCTCCTGCCCGAGCTCTTCGCGCGCTTCGACGAATTTGAAGGGGCGATCGGGACGGACAGGGAGGAGGAGCTCTTGCGGGAAACCTATGAGAAGATCTCCTCCGTTTCCGTGGACTGCGGCATCATGGAGAAGAGCAACGACATTTTGGTCGTTCCCGGGGATTTCGGCTGGAGCGACGTCGGGAGCTGGGACATGCTCTCTGCCGTCATAAGCGAGAATGAAGAGGGGAATATCGTCGTCGGCGACGGCGTCCTCGTGGGCGTGAAGAACAGTACCGTATATGCAGGGAGCAGGACGGTCGCGCTCGTCGGGGTGAGCGATCTTGTCGTGGTGGAAACGCCCGATGCCGTTCTCGTCTGCCCCAAGGAGAGGGCACAGGACGTCAAAAAGCTCGTGGACGAACTCAAAAAGAGGGGAAAAGAGGAGCTTTTGTGATCTATGGACTACCGTTCGGAATACCGCCGCTGGCTGGATAGCGGCGTCTTTGATGAAGATACGAAGAGGGAGCTGAGGGAGATCTCCGATGAGAGGGAGATCGAGGACAGATTCTATCGGGAGCTCACCTTCGGCACGGGGGGACTGCGCGGGATCGTCGGTGCGGGCCCCAACCGCATGAATTTTTATACGGTAGGAAGGGCCACACAGGGCCTTGCGGACTACATCAACGGCGCGGCGGAACACGGCAGCGCCGTCATTGCCTATGATTCACGGCACATGTCGGGGGAATTCGCCCTCGACACGGCATGCATCCTCGCGGCGAACGGCGTCAAGGCATATCTCTTTGAGAGTTTACGGCCCACGCCAGAACTCTCCTTTGCGGTGCGCTATTTTCACGCGACGGCGGGGGTCGTCATCACGGCGAGCCACAATCCCCCCGCCTACAACGGATATAAGGTCTATTGGTCGGACGGAGGGCAGATCGTTCCCCCGCACGACAAAAATATCATCGAATGCGTTCGGCGGATCGACTACGGCAGTATCCGCCGCATGGAGCCCTCGGAGGCGAAGGCGCGGGGACTTCTCGTCACTGTCGGCGAGGACGTGGATGCGGCCTATCTTGCCGCGGTGAAGTCCCTCTCACTCTCCCCCGAAGCGATCGGGGCGCAGGGAAAAAAACTCAAGATCGTCTACACCCCTCTGCACGGGACGGGGAATGTGCCCGTGCGGAGAGTTTTGAGGGAGCTCGGCTTTGAAAACGTCTATGTCGTGCCCGAGCAGGAGCTCCCCGACCCCGATTTCACGACGCTCGCCTATCCCAACCCCGAGGACCCCGCGGCGTTCACGCTTGCCCTTACACTTGCGAAAGAAAAGGGAGCCGACCTCGTTCTCGCCACCGACCCCGACGCGGATCGTCTTGGCGTCTATGCAAAGGGAAAAAACGGCGCTTATGTGCGATTTTCGGGCAATATGAGCGGGCTCCTCATTGCGGAATACGTCCTCTCCCGCCGCAGGGAATTGGGACTTTTGCCGAGGGAGGGAGATGGGGCGCTCGTCACCACCATTGTTTCCTCCGCGATGGCCCGTCCCATCGCCGAAGAGTACGGCCTCAAGGTCATCGAAACGCTCACGGGCTTCAAATATATCGGCGAACAGATCCGTAAGTTTGAGCTCGCACGCGAAAAATACGGCAAGACGGACGGCAATTTGGGCGCATATGTCTATGAATTCGGCTTCGAGGAGAGCTACGGATGCCTCGCGGGGACGTATGCGAGGGACAAGGACGCCGTTGCTGCCGTCATGCTCCTTGCGGAGGCGGCGGCTTTCTATGCCGAAGCGGGGCTGACCCTTCCCGACGTCATGGAGCAAATGTATCAAAAATACGGCTACTATGCGGAGGATCTCTTCACGGTCACCGCAGCGGGCGCAGAGGGGGCGGAACGCATTCAGGAGGCCATGCGGGCGATCCGCAAGGCTCCCCCCGAAACGCTCGGCGGCGAACGCGTCGTCGCGGTCCTCGACTGTGCGGCGGAGGGCACGGGGCTCCCCAAGAGCAATGTCCTTCGCTTCACATTGGAAAACGGCTGGTGCTGTGTCCGTCCGTCGGGCACCGAGCCGAAGATCAAATTTTACATCGGTGCGGACGGTGAACGGGAGGGCGTGCAGGCACGCATTGCGGCCGTGAGAGAGGCGCTCCTCCGTTTGACGGGTTTCGAGGTTTGACATGATCCGTTTGAATTCCATCTATAAAACCATGCTGTGGGGCGGGACGAAGGTCCGCGACGTGCTCCATAAAGATATCGGCGACCTCAAAAAGGTTGCGGAGAGCTGGGAGGTTTCCACCCATCCGAGCGGAGAGAGTATCATTGCAAGCGGAGAATATGCGGGAAAGACGCTCTCGGAGTTCTTCGACACCGTCGGCTGGGAATATGTCGGCGAGTACGGCGAGAAGCACAAGCGTCTGCCCATCATGGTGAAGTATATCGACGCACACCAAAATCTTTCCATTCAGGTCCACCCGGGCGAACGCTACGCGCGCAAGCACGAAAACGACGGCGGAAAGAATGAAATGTGGTACGTTCTCGGCGCCGACGAC
>CANQUY010000055.1 GCA_947627125.1 uncultured Clostridia bacterium | reverse complement strand
ATCCTCCGCTACCGTCGAAACACAGGAGGACGTCTTTGCCGAAAACCAGCGGTTCCTCCGCGAAGAGGAGCACAGGGCAAAGCAGGCGAAGGTGGACGTCAAAAATCTCACCTTCAAGGGGGAACTTTTCCGCACCTATCTCCTCTACGAGGCGGGGGACGATGCCTACATTGTAGATCAGCATGCGGCGCATGAACGGCTCAATTACGACAGATTACAGGCAAAGCTCGCCGCGCGCACCGTCCTTTCCCAGCCCATGCTCGTTCCCTATCTCTTGGAGGTCAATCCCGCCGAATTTGCATTTCTCACCAAAAATTTCCCGATCTTGAGGGAGATGGGCTTTGAGATCGAGGAATTCGGCAGCGGCTGCGTGAAAGTGTCCGCCGTGCCGAGCGACCTCGTCAATATCAATCTCTCCGCCTTTTTCGGGGAAGTCCTCACGTCCATGGAATCTCTTCGGGCCATCAAACTGTCCGATCTCCTGAAGGACAGGCTCGCGTCCGCGGCATGCAAGGCGGCCGTCAAGGGCGGCGAGTATCTGACGGATGAGGAGGCAAAAAAGCTCCTTGAGCGCATGGACGGAGATATGGGGCTCAAGTGTCCGCACGGGCGGCCCGTTGCGGTGAAAGTCAAACGCAGCGAGCTCGAGAAGCTCTTCAAACGCATCGTATGAAAAAACTTCTCGTCATCTGCGGCCCGACGGCGTCGGGAAAGAGCGCCCTTGCGGTGGAATGCGCCCGCCTCTTGGGCGGAGAAATTCTCTCCTGCGACGCATTTTTGATCTACCGCGGCCTGAATATCGGCACCGCCAAGCCCACGAAAGAGGAGATGGGGGGCATTCCGCACCACTTGGTCGACGTTGCGGAGCCCACCGAGAGTTTTTCCGTCAGCGACTTTGAGAGAATGTCCCTTCCCATTGTCGAGGACATCCTCGCGCGGGGGAAAGTTCCCATTCTCTGCGGCGGGACAGGGTTCTACATCAATTCCATTCTCTTCGAGCATGCCTTTGGCAACGCCCCCGCGGATCCCGACATCCGCGCAAAGTACGAAAAGATCGTCCAAGAGGAGGGGAAGGATGCCCTGCACGCCCTGTTGGAGCAGGCGGACCCCGAAAGCGCCGCGCGGCTTCATCCGAACGATACAAAGCGCGTCATCCGTGCGCTTGAGATCTTTGAGCTGACGGGGAGAAAGAAGTCCGAGCAGTGCGACGGCGACATTCCCCGCTACCCCTTTGAAGCGTTTGAATTTGACTACCCCCGCGAGCAGCTCTACCGCCGCATCGAACAGAGAGTGGACCTGATGATGGCACACGGCCTCGTGGAGGAAGTTCAAGGACTTTTACAAAATGGCGTTCCTGCAGATGCGCAGTGCATGCAGGGGATAGGGTACAAAGAAGTGGTCGAAAGTCTGAAAAACGGCGTTTTGCATAGTACTATGTCAGACGTAATCAAGAAAAATACCCGCAATTACGCCAAAAGACAGGAAACATTTTTCAAGAAAATGAAAAATCTGCATAAAATCCAGCCGTCCGATATCGGGACGGCAGCCAGAGAGGTTGTAAAGATATATGAAGATAGATGAATTGATTCAAACTGCCGAAACCGATCTGAGGGGCAGGTTTGAAGAGATCGACGGCATTGCCCTTTTCAATCAGGAGAAGGTCTTGAATGCCTTTCGGGAGGAACAGATCGCCCTCCGTCATTTCGCCCCCAGCACCGGGTACGGCTACGGCGACGAGGGCAGGGAGGCGCTCGGCAAGGTCTATGCCCATGCGTTCGGCGCGGAGAGGGCCATTGTATCTCCTGCGCTCCTCTCGGGGACGCATGCCTTGACGGTCGCGCTCTTCGGCGTGCTCCGCCCGGGGATGCGCATTCTGTTTGTGACGGGAGCCCCGTACGATACTATCCGCCCCGTCATTTGGGGGGACGGAAATGGCTCTCTCACCGACTTCGGCGTCGATTTCAACCTCATTTCTCTGACGAAGGGGGGCAAGATCGATCTCAGAAACGTCGCCGCCCACCTCAACATGTGGCATTTCGACATGATTTACATCCAGCGTTCGCGCGGATATGAGCTCCGCGACGCCTTCACCGTGGAAGAGATCGGCAAACTTTGCTCTTTTGTGCGCCAAAAGGGCTTTGAGGGCTGTATTTTTGTGGATAACTGCTACGGAGAATTCGTCGAGAGGACCGAACCCACCGAGGTCGGCGCAGATCTCATCGTGGGGAGCCTCATCAAGAATCCCGGGGGCGGCCTCGCTCCCACGGGCGGCTATATTGCAGGCAAGGAGAAATATATCAAGCTGTGTGAGTACCGTCTTACGGCTCCCTCTGTCGGGGGAGAGATCGGCTCCTATGCTTATGGGTACCAGCCCTATTTTCAGGGATTTTTCCTCGCGCCGCACGTCGTTGCGCAGTCTTTAAAGGGGGGACTTCTCATCGGCAGGTGTATGGAACGCCTCGGCTACAGGAATTTCCCCGCAACGGACAAGCCTCTCGCCGACATCACCCGCGCCATCCGCTTCAACACCGAAAAGGAGCTCTGCGACTTCATTCAATCGGTGCAGGACGTTTCTCCCGTCGATTCCTTTGTGAAATTGGAACCGTGGGATATGCCGGGCTACGACGATAAGGTCATCATGGCCGCGGGAACCTTTGTGGCGGGGGCGAGCATTGAACTCTCCGCCGACGCTCCCATACGAAAGCCCTACACCGCCTATTTTCAGGGCGGGCTCACCTATGAGCACTGCAAGCTCGCCTGCCGCGCCGTGCTCGAAAAACTTTTGAAATAAGCTGCGTCAAAACAGCTCTTCCGAGAGAACGGAAGAGCTGTTTTTCTATCCATATTATTTTGTTCCGAATAATCTGTCGCCCGCGTCGCCCAGACCGGGGAGGATATAGCCGTTTTCGTTCAGACACCTGTCGCGGGTGGAAACGTAAATTTGGACGTCGGGATGGGCCTTTGCGATCCGTTCGATTCCCTCGGGCGCACCGATGATGGACATGAGCTTAATGTGCTTGCAGCCGCGCTTTTTGAGGGCCGCAATGGCGTCGCAGGCAGAACCGCCCGTCGCCAGCATGGGGTCAACGAGGAGCACCATCTTGTCCTCGATACCGTCTGGCAGTTTACAATAATATACTTGCGGCTCGAGCGTCTTTTCATCGCGGTACATGCCGATATGGCCGACTTTCGCATTCGGAAACACCTTGTGTACGCCGCTCACCATGCCGAGCCCCGCACGGAGGATGGGGACGATCGCAACGCTTCCCTCGGGAACACGGAACTGCCGTGTCGTTTCGAGCGGGGTTTCCACGTCAACGGGGGCGAGTTCCACATCCCGCATGCTCTCATAGGTCATGATGATGGTGATCTCCTCGATGAGTTCGCGGAACTCCTTCATGCCCGTGTCCTTGTCGCGCAGAATGGCGATCTTGTGGTTGATCAGAGGGTGATCGAAGATAAAAACATTTTCCATTATACTCCTCCGCAGGACGGTGTCTTTGCCATCCGTCATGTATCATATCATATTTTGAATGAGAACACAAGGATACGCATGTAAAAATTACAAAAAAGATATAAAAAATGAAGGAAAGTTGCAAAAAATTTCCTTTTTCAATATTGACAATCTTGAAAATTTGTGATAGTATGATGATATCAAAATGATATCACTTTCGGAGGATACGAAAATGGAAAAAGACAATGCCGTAAGGCCCCTCAATGTCGTGGACGAACGTCCCGCAAAGCATGTAAACGGCTGGGTGATGCTGTTTGTGATCATCGGCATGATCGTATGCGCCATTGCAATGTTTGCGCTCGGGATCGCCTTTGGCGTGGACGAGGGGAATCCCGCGTTCATCGCCTTGACTCCCGTCGGATTGTTGATTTTTGTCGCAGCCATCATCATGTCGGCCGGTTTCAAGCTCCTGCAGCCCAACGAGGCGTTCGTTCTCACCCTCTTCGGCAAATATTACGGAACGCTCAAGACGGACGGTTTCTATTGGACGAACCCGTTCTGTTCGGCCGTGAATCCCGCAAGGGCGGTTGCAGGCGTTTCGAGGAAACTTTCCCTCAAGGCCATGACCCTCAACAACGACAAGCAGAAGGTCAATGATGAGGACGGAAATCCCATCGAGATCTCTGTCGTCGTCATCTGGCGCATCACGAATACCGCAAGGGCTGTTTTCAATGTGGAAAATTACATGTCCTACATCTCCACACAGTGCGACGCGGCCATCCGTCAAGTCGCAAGGCAGTACCCTTACGACGTTTCCTCGAACGGGGACGAGAACTCTCTCCGCGGCAGTGCACAGGAGATCGCGGCGATCCTCAGGGAGGAGCTTCAACAGCGCGTGGATATTGCAGGTATCGAGATCATCGAGGCGCGCATTTCCCACCTTGCTTATGCGCCCGAGATCGCGGCGGCCATGCTTCAGCGTCAGCAGGCTTCTGCCATCATTGCCGCACGCCAAAAGATCGTGGAAGGGGCCGTTTCCATGGTGCAGATGGCGCTCAACAAGCTCTCGGAGGAAAAAATCGTTGAACTCGACGACGAGAGAAAGGCGCAGATGGTATCCAACCTTCTCGTCGTGCTCTGCGGCAACCGCGACGCACAGCCCGTCGTCGGCACAGGAAGCATTTACTAAATTTTTTGAAAGGATATGAAAAATCTCTTCGGCTTTTTGCTCAAGGAAGAGGACCCTTGGCCTCTGCCCGAACCCGATGGGAGCGAGTTTATCGTCAAGCGCGCGGATGAAGCGGTAAAGATCCGTCTTTCCGCCATGGACCGCGAGGACGACACCGTTGAAAAGACGGCAAATTTCCCGCCTTGGCTGAGAAATTTATTCGGGATCTTACTCAGCATCGGTCTATTTCTCCTCGGGATCGCGATCGAGCTCATGGGAGGGGACGGTATGACCTATGAAATCGCCGTTTCATGCGGGTTTTGGTACCTCATCGGGTTCGGCGCAGGGCTTGTGGTGATTTCGTCCGTATTCTTTGTTCTTCAACATTTTAAGAATAAAGCCGTGATGAACTCCACAGCCGTCAAGGAGCACGAGAGCAGATACGAAAGAGTCAGAAGGGAGGCGTTTGACAGTATGCTTGTGCCGCAGGACGCCGTCCCCGTGGACGTCTTTACCTATCCGTACAGGCTCAAAAACGGGAAGGAAAAGAGTGTCATGCCTGCGGCGAAATGTTTTGCGAACTTTCCGCTCCTTGCCTTCCGCGACGGCGACGCGCTCTGCCTTGCCGATCCCGCCTATGTCGTCCGCATTCCCTATGACAGCATCGTATCTCTCTCGCGTATCCGCAAAGCAACGGCGTTCATGTGCTGGAACAAGGGGGAGAACTTCAAAAAAGGGGAATTCAAACCCTACAAGATCCGCATGAACAGCTATGGGCAAATGTTTGTGAAGTTCTGCTACCGCTTAGAGATCCGCGGGAGCGAAACCTTTGAGCTCATCATTCCGCCCTATGAATTTAAGACGCTTTCGCCCATGCTCGGCTACAAGGCTCTCAGCGTCATTGACGTAAAAAGATAAAAGAGGTTGGTATGTCCGAAGAAATCGTACGGGCGGAGGGGCTGAAAAAGACCTTCACGCTCTCCAAAAAACAACAAAAAATCGAAAAAACGGGGGAAACGCGGCGGGTCGCCGTCAACGGCCTGTCCTTTTCCGCCTACCGCGGGGAGATCTACGGCCTGCTCGGGCCCAACGGCGCGGGCAAGACGACGACACTCCGCATGCTCTCCACACTCATCCGTCCAGACGCGGGCGATGCCTTTCTCTGCGGCCATTCCGTGGTGAAGGAACCCGCAAAGGTGCGCGACGAGATCGGCTTCATGACGAGCGAATTAAAGCTCGAGGGCTTCTTCACGCCCGACTATCTCTTTGACTTTTTCGGAGCCATGCACGGCGTGGAGAAAAGCACGCTGCAGCGGAGAAAGAGAGAGCTCTTTGAAAAGTTCGGCATCGATAAATTCGCCGAAGTGCAGGTCAAGAACCTCTCGACGGGCATGCTGCAGAAAGTTTCTCTCGTCATCTCCATCGTCCACGATCCCTCCGTCGTCATCTTCGACGAGCCCACCAACGGGCTGGACGTCCTGACGGCAAAGGTCGTCACCGACTTCCTATCAGAGCTCAAGGCGATGGGGAAGAGCGTCCTGCTCTCCACCCATATCTTTTCGCTCGTCGAAAAGCTCTGCGACCGCGTGGGCATCATCTTCGACGGCAAAATGGTCGCCGAGGGACCGCTCGATGAGATCGCAAAGGGGGACCTCGAGAAGAGCTTTTTCGACCTTTACTACGGCATCAAGGGGGAGATGGTATGAAACTGCTTGCCCTCATCAAGAAGGAATTTCACCGTTTCTTTCATGACCCGCGGCTCATCGTCACCATGCTGCTCCCAGGGATCGTCATCTTTTTGCTCTACACGATCATGGGCGAGGCCATTCACGCAGAACCGCAGAAGTATGACTATAAAGTCTATGTGCAGGGAGAAGCGCCCTCCGTCACTTCCATGATCGAAATGGCCGTGGAGGAGAGCGGAAACACCGTCGAATGGCTCCCGCTTGAGGACATGGACGCGGCGAAAAAGCAAGTGGAAGAGGGGGAGGCGACCGCCATTCTCACCTTTACGGAGAATTTTGAGGAGCTCCCCGAAAACAGCGCCGTATCCGTCGTCTATGATCCCATGGATGAGGCGGGCAGCGGGTTCTATGCGCTCTCGACTGCCCTTCTCGAGCAGATCGGCATGAGATTCTCCATTCTTTCCGAGCCGCTCGTTTCGGAGGAGGGCCTCGGCCGTGAGATCATGCAGCAGATCCTGCCCTTCATCATCGTGTGCTTCGTGTTCTCGGCGTGCATGTCTATCACCCTCGAATCGGTGGCGGGGGAGAAGGAGCGGGGGACCCTTTCTACCATCCTCGTCACGTCGGCAAAGCGTTCGCACATTGCCCTCGGAAAGATCGTTCCGCTCGCCTGCATCTCCATGCTCGGTGCGCTCTCGAGCTTCCTCGGCGTCGTTCTCTCAATGCCAAAGCTCATGGGGCTCTCGGTGGGAATGCTCGGGGGTTATGGATTTGGGACATATGTCCTGCTGTTCCTTCTCATTCTCAGCTTCGTTCCGCTCATTGTCGCGCTCATCTCAACGATTTCCACGGCGGCGCGTTCGGTGAAGGAGGCCTCCGCCTATACGAGCGTCCTCATGATCTTCGTCATGGTCATCTCGCTCGTGACGGCGTTTGTGCCCGTCATCGGCGATTGGGCCGTCGCGATCCCCGTTCTCAATGCTGTTGTCTTTATGCAGGAACTCCTGGCGGGGGCAGTCCCCGTGTGGCAGTCCCTTGTCAGCGTCGGGGCGAATCTGCTCTATACGGCGGCATTGGTCTTTGTCATGACTAAGATGCTCTCCAGCGAAAAGATCATGTTCGGGAAGTGAGGATATGGATGAATTCTTGGATCTGTATTTGACGGGGAAACGGGCGGAAGATTTGAAAAAGTTCCGCCGTTTTCGCACAGTGATCGGCCTTTTGGGGGCATTATTTGCCCTGATCCCCGTATTTATTGACCTTTTCGGAGCCAAAAACGCCCCCTTGGCCATTGCCTTGACTGCGCTCGGTTTTCTCTTGGAGAGCGCGGCGGCCGTCCTTTCCTTTGTGCAGAAAAAGTTTGTCGGTGCGCTCGTGGAGCTCGAAAATGCCGCGATCGAGATCGAAAAGCAGGGGGAAGAGAGGGATAATTACCAAAAACTCTATGCGGCGTGGAGGGAAACCTTCGGAAAGCGGGACGTCCGCATGATCCTCTCGGCCGTATTCACGATTCTTGGCTTCGCCGTTCTTGCCGCGGCCGTGCTTCTTTCGACCTATTTGGATCTTCCCGATTACTTTCTGCCCCTCGCATGCATCGCTGCCGCCGTGATCACGGCAATCCCGTCCGTATTAAAGACAATAGGGGAAGGACAGGCCCGCACCCGACTTTATGAGCTCGCGGGCAGGGAGATCGACGAGATCAAGCGGACAAAATACGGCATTTCGGAGCAGAAGATCCTGTCGCAGTCCGAAAATGCCCGCAGTTTCTCCTATTTGCCCGTTTCCGTGGATGCCTTTTTAAAGGACCAAACGGAGAAAGAGGACTTCCGCAGCTACAACAAACGGAGCGGCATCATTGGATTTCTCCTCGGCTTTTTCCTCGGCGTCGGAGTCATCATCGCGGCGATCCAGCCCATATGGGAGGAGATCGGGCCCGTCCTCAGCTGGACGTTCGCACTCGTTGCGATCTTTCTTTGGACGCTCGTGTTCTTTGCATTCATGCTTCCGCTCGAGGCGAAGAAGCGGGATATTTACAGAAGAAATTATGAAAAACTCACAAACAGCAGGTCGGACGCGCTCCGCCGTGAGCTGCAGGGCGCATGGATACGGCAGCAGAGGAGAGGGAACATCATGTTCCTATGCTTTCTGCTTGCGCCGCTCCTGTTTGGACTCATCTACGGCATCGTCGGATATGCGCTGGGGCATGAGCTCAATATCATCGTAGCCATCGGAACAAGTTTTATGGCGCTCCTCATCCCCGCGGCGATCGTTTCGTTGATCGTTTGGATAATTATGTATGCAGTCTACAGGAGGCGCGTGCGGCCGATGGAGGCGGAACTTATCAAGATTTCAGAAGAGGAGAGGAGGAATGGGCGAGAAGGATAATAACAAAAAACAGGTGCCGCTGAGGCTCAGCCCGTCGCTCTATGCGGAGCTCTCAAAGTGGGCGGAAGAGGACTTTCGCTCCCTGAACGGACAGATCGAATATCTTCTTACCGCATGCGTAAAAAAGCGCAGAGGGGGAAAGTATGCCAAAAATGAGGACGAGGAAACCTAATTTCGCCCATATTTTTCCATTTTGCGAAGTATTATGTCAGACATAGTACTTAAAAAATCATAATTTTTCGCGTTTAAAGGGGATCATATGCCTATATCTTTAGGGATCGCGCTCGGCGTCAATGTTGCGCTGATAGTCATATTCGTCATTTTTATTTGCGTGCGGATCCGCTCTGTTGCGAGGAGCTATTTCTATACTGTCAAGGGGAAGGAGGTCGTTGTCTGCTACAATTTTAAAAACGGGGCGCAAGTTTTTGTGAACGGCGTGCTTGAGGAGCAGTTTTTGAATAGCCATGCTTCCCGCTTCACCCTCCGTGCCACGATCGACGGAGGGGAGTTCAAGGCACATATTTCGATCGGCTTTTCCGTCAAGGTCGAGGTCTACTATCAGGGCGTTCTCTTGACCCCCGATTCGGTCGGAAAGTAGTCGATACCATGAAAAGACCCGCCGTCGGCGGGTCTTTTCGGTTATCCATATGTTTGTTATAACGAGGTTGCGCATGAAACGTTCGGAGCAGCCCCGCGTCATTCTGAGATACGGAGTTTGTCGAGAGTGGAGAGACTAACCCGAAGAATCTCGCGGGGCGCTGATTATTATGGTGCGGCGAGATGCTTCGTGTCGGCCTCAGCAGACTTCGTACTACTCTCATTCTCAGCATGACGCCGCCAAACCTGCGGAAGTCGGTTTATGCGCGCTCTTCCTTGACCTTTTTATAGCCCTTTTTGGGGCCGAGGCGGAAGAAATCGATTTTATCTCCGAACTTGAGGAGCAACACGCCGCCGACGATCGCAACCACGGCAACAACAATCACGACGATCGTCCACGGCTCGAGGGATTCCGCCTTTACGCGGGACCACAGCTCATTGATGCGGACGCTGGCCTCTTCGTCGTAATAGTCCATGACGGCGCTTCTCGCAATGACCTCGGGCGTGGGAAATTGGGCAAAGAGCTGGCGTTTTGTGCACTGTTCCTCATCCGCATAGATGCCATACGTTCCGTTCTCTGCTCCGAAGAAGTAGGAGAGGTCGTAGAATTCGCCTTCGTCCTCTTCCTCGCCGTAGAGATAGTCGGCATAGGTGAGCATCGCGGGATCGGCATCTTCTTCCTCGGGGATCTCCCCCGCAATGACGGAGGTATAGCCGATATAGTAGCTGTTGCGCATGGCGTTTTGGGGCATGGACATGAAGTTGACAAAGGCCTGTGCGGCTTCCCGATTTGCTCCTTTCGGCATGACCCAGCCGTCGAAGAAGAGGTTGGAACCCGCCTCGGGGACGAAATAGTTGAGATAGGCCGTTTCTTCGTCCTCGCCGTCTTCGCTCTTGCCGCTCTCCGCGAGGTCGAGGGCGTACACGGCGTCACCGCTCCACGCATAGTTGAGCCAAATTTTGCCATGTACCATGTCCGATTTGCCCGTGTCCGTTTCAAAGCTGTAGATATTGCTCTTGATATCCATGAGCGTCGGTTCGACGGCCCCGATCGTTTCCTCATCCGTTGCGTTGAAGATGGCTGTGAGCCTTGGGATATAGTCGTCGGCAGTCCTGTCGAGCTCCATGAGTTCATCCTGATAGGTCACGCCGAGGGCGGCAAAGTAGGTGTCGCGCACGTTGTCTTTTGCGGTGATCTTGCCCTTGAACCGCGTGTCCGTGAACACGTCCCAGCCGTATGTTTGAAGCTCCTCTTCGGCAATGCCCGCCGCTTCGAGCGCCGCGGGATTGTACACAAAGCCCGTCGTGCCCCACATGTAGCCCGCGGCATAGTCCTTCCAATAGATATCCTCTCCGTCTGGATCTTTGCGGATATTCAGGCCCGCGTTCGTTGCAAATTTCTCTGCGATGAAGGGGGAAACGTTGCGGACATAGTAATTTTCGGGGTTTGTTTCGTCGAAAAAGCTCTCGTCGTACTTTTGGAGCCGTCCCTCCGCCGCAAGTTTCATGATCATGTAGTCGGAAGGGCACAAGAGGTCGTATTCGTTGCCGAGAAGGATCTCGTTGTACATGTCCTCGTTGGTGCCGAAAGTGGAGTATTCCACGCGGATCGTCTGCCCGTGCGTGCGTTCGTACCATTCGCA
>CANQUY010000054.1 GCA_947627125.1 uncultured Clostridia bacterium | reverse complement strand
CCTTTTTGGTGCCCGCGACGACGGCTTCGTCCATGCCCTCCCACAGGAGCACGGGGTTCCCCGCAAGCACTTCCTCCGCCAGCTTTTCGAGTTCCTTCTGCAGACGGACCTCGGGGGAGAGAATGCTTTTTTGAATCATAAGTGCGGTTTTTTCGCCTTCATAGCGCAGAAGAGGGCGAATGACCTGATCGCCGAGAAGGTCCTTGTCGGTGATGGGATCGGCATAGACCACGGTAAAGGCGAGGCCGTCCTTTGAGAGGAAGTCAAAGGTGAGGATGTCCTCGGCGGGAAGGAGCTTTTTGAGCGCGTCCGTATCCCGCTTGAGATTGCCCGAAATGTTTTTCATACGAAGAGTATGTGTTGAAATTGAAAATTAAAAATGAAAAATGAAAAATTGAGCGAACGGGAGTCCGTAAAGCGGCGTCATGCGCGTCACCCTGCCCTGCCCGCTCATCCTAAGCGTAGCGGAAGGGGAAGGACCCCATAAAACGCACGGAGGCCCGTAAAGCGGCGTCATGCTGAGAAGGGGAGCACGACGCAGTCTGCGAAAGCCGTATCGAAGCATCTCGCCGCTTAAGTAGTCTGCGTAGGCCCCGCGAGATTCTTCGGGTCAATTCCTCGGACTTCGTCCAACGTCCGTTTCTCAGAATGACGCGGGGCGGGTCAAGTCCCGTTCTCTCGTCCTACTATCATTCTCAATCACGCCCTCCCACATTTTCCAATGTGAATTTATTGATTTCGTTTACAAACTGCAAAATTTGTGGTATAATATACAATGAAGGAGAAGGGGCCTTATGCCCTTTCCGTTGCATAAGATATCAATCAGGAGGATTTTATCAACCATGGCACTGACCGAAAACAAAAAAGTTCTCGACTTTGTAAAGAAAAGCGCCGAGCTCGCCCAGCCCGACGAGATCGTATGGATCGACGGCAGCGAACAGCAGCTTGCCTCGCTCCGTGAAGAGGCCGTCAAGACGGGCGAGATGATCAAACTCAACCAAGAGAAGCTCCCCGGGTGCTACTATCACCGCACGGCGGAAAACGACGTCGCCCGCGTGGAGGCCCGTACCTTCATCTGCTGTAAAAATAAGGACGACGCGGGCCCCATCAACTATTGGATGGACCCCGTGGAGGCCTACCACATGTGCGGGGAGATCGCCCGCGGCAAGATGAAGGGCCGCACGATGTACGTCATTCCATATTCCATGGGCGTCGTCGGTTCCCCCTTCAGTAAAATCGGCATCGAGGTCACCGACTCCATCTATGTCGTTCTCAACATGGCCATCATGACGAGGGTGGGCACAGAATGCTACGACTATTTGGGCAAGGACGGCGACTTCATCAAGGGTTTCCACTGCAAGTGCGACGTGGACCCCGAAAAACGCTATATCATGCACTTCCCCGAGGACGACACCATCATTTCGGTCAACTCTGCCTACGGCGGAAACGTGCTCCTCGGCAAGAAGTGCTTCGCGCTCCGCATTGCCTCCTGCCTCGGCAGAAGAGAGGGCTGGATGGCAGAACACATGCTCATTTTGGGTGTGACTTTCCCCGACGGGACCAAGAAATATGTCGCCGCCGCGTTCCCCTCCGCCTGCGGCAAGACCAATCTCGCCATGCTCATTCCGCCCAAACACTATCTCGAAAAGGGATATAAGATCGAAACGGTCGGCGACGATATCGCGTGGATCCGTCCGGGTGCGGACGGCAGGCTGTGGGCGGTGAACCCCGAAAACGGCTTCTTCGGCGTCGCCCCCGGCACCAACGAAAAGTCCAACCCCAACGCCCTTGCGGCAACGAGAGAGGGAACCATATTCACGAACGTCGCCATCGACCCTTCAGACAACACCGTGTGGTGGGAGGGGCTCACCAAGAAGGCTCCCGATCGGCTCATTGATTGGCTCGGCAACCCTTGGACGCCCGACATGGGTACCAAGGCCGCTCACCCGAATTCCCGCTTCACCGCTCCAGCAACGGGCTGCCCCTGCCTCTCCGACAAGTTCAACTCCAAGGAGGGCGTGCCCCTTGACGCCATCATCTTCGGCGGCAGAAGGGCGACGACGACACCGCTCGTCTATCAGTCACGCGACTGGAACCACGGCGTGTTTGTGGGCTCCATCATGAGTTCGGAGACGACGGCGGCGGCCACGGGCGCGGTCGGTGTGCTTAGACACGACCCCATGGCGATGAAGCCCTTCTGCGGCTATCACATGGCGGATTACTTCGGCCATTGGATCGAGATGGGGAAGAAGATCGCGAACCCGCCCAAGATCTTCAACGTCAACTGGTTCCGTCAGGGCGAAAACGGCGAGTTCCTCTGGCCGGGCTTCGGGGACAACATGCGCGTCCTCGAATGGATCTTAAAGCGTTGCGACGGCACGGTGGATGCGCAGGAAACGGCGATCGGCTATGTGCCCTATGCCAAGGATATCGACCTCGAGGGGCTCGACTACGACAGGGAAACGCTCGAAAAGATCCTGTATGTGGATAAGGCGCGCTGGTCTGCTGAAGCGGACGAGATCGCGGGCTACTACGAGCAATTCGGCGACAGACTGCCGAAGGAGCTCCGCGAGAGCCTTGCAACATTAAAAAAGAACTGCGAAGCATAAAAAATTCGCGGCTGCTGACTCGGCAGCCGCGAATTTTATAATTAAAAATTAAAAATGAAAAATGAAAAATGAAAAATTGTGGTATTATGCCCACTCCTTGGGGAGAGCGGAACGCAGTCATGCCCCCTCCCGAGGAGGGGGGTAGGGGGGTGGGCAACGACCGCGCAATCGTTCTCAACCGCCCCGCGAGATTCTTCGGGTTAGTCCCCGTTCTCTCGGCCTGCTCCGGTTCTCAGAATGACGCGGGGCTGCTCCCATGAAACCAACGGGAGCTTATTCCCTCATTCCGAGCCCCGCAAGGGGCGAGAGAATCTCGCTCTAAGAACGGAAGTCCGTAAGTTTACGAGATCCGCTCGCTACGCTCGGGATGAGGACGGAGCCCGTGCCCCTGCCCGCTCATCCTGACCCTGAGCGAAGCCGAAGGGGAAGGATCCCATAAAACGCACGGGAGGGAATGCTCACATTGTTTCGTCCAAACCGAGGAGATAATCTGCGGAAACATGAAACAGACGGCAAAGAAAGATGAGCTTTTCATAGTCCAGCTCGAGGACGCCCGATTCGTAACGCGCATAGGAGGGCTGGAGCATTCCCAATCGCTCCGCCACCTGCCGCTGCGTAAATCCTGCGTATTTTCGGCTTTCCTTTAATCTTTTTCCGACTTCATTGCTCAGCATTTTCAAAAATTATAACAGATTTTGTTATAAATTCCTTGACTTATAACCGTAATTGTTATATAATATAACGATTATAGTTATAACAGAGGAACAATTTTGGATATTGAAGGAATGGGAAAACGGCTTGAAAGTTTGATCAAGGAAAAGGGCTACTTAAGGTATGCTTTTGCCAAAAACGTGGGAATAAGGGTTTCGACGTTGTTTCAAATTTGCAGGAGCGGCCGTCTGCCGTCGATGACTGTTTTTCTTCGGATTCTGGATCTTTTGCAGGTCAGTGCGGATACCCTTCTCGGGATCGAGCTCCCTCCTCGTGGAGAGCCTGAACGCAGTCCGTGCCCCCTCCTTGGGGAGAGCGGAACGCAGCCATGCCCCCTCCTTGGGGAAAGCAGAACGCATCCATGCCCCCTCCCGAGGAGGGGGTAGGGGGGTGGGCAACGACCGCACAATCGTTCTCAACCGCCCCGCGAGATTCTTCGGGTTAGTCCCCGTTCTCTCGTCCTGCTCCGTTTCTCAGAATGACGCGGGGCTGCTCGCGTGGGTGCGGCGTCATGCTGAGAAGGGGAGTAAAACGCAGTCAACGAAGGTTGCACCGAAGCATCTCGCCGCTTTGTGTCCGTACCCGTCCCGCGAGATTCTTCGGGTTAGTTCCCGTTTTCTCGTCCTGCTCCGGTTCTCAGAATGACGCGGGGCTGCTCGCGTGGGTGCGGCGTCATGCTGAGAAAAGGTGATGGTTCGACGGAGCTCACCATGACGTAATCAGAACGCCGCTATTGGATCCCGTGCTCCGTCGTTCCCCGTTTCTACAAAAAAACATCCGCGGCGAAGAGCGTGCCGCGGACGGGTAAACCGTGCGAAATGACTTTATTTGGGGGAAAGACATGATTCTCTGCGATTTACCTGCTTCCGCCCTTTTTCGGCAGAAGTTACCTCTATTATAATCGTATAATGTACGATTGTCAAGCAAAAAATCGTACATTGTGCGATATTTTTTTTGAAAAAATAAAATTTCGGAGAGAAATATGGAACTTCAGGACATTCAGCAGAGGCTCAGAGAGTGTATCGCGGCGAGCGGGATCCAGCAAAAGGAGATCGCAAAGGGGATTGGCGTTTCGGCGCAGACGGTGTCGAAGTATATGAAAAAGGACGTCTTTCCCGCGCTCGACACGTTTGCCAAGCTCTGCGCGTTGCTCGACGTCAAATCGGACTACATTCTCGGCATTGCAGAATATTGAGCAAAATTTTTCCCAAAAAATTTTTCCAAAACCTATTGACAAATCGGAAATCTATGCTATACTAAAGCCAGAAAGAGAAAGAAAGAAACATTTTTTGTGAGAATCTTTCATGAAAGATCGTACGGGCGGAAAAGCTCGTACCCCACAGGGAGGCCGAAGAGGGACGTCAAGGCTTCCAAAAAAATTCATATCGGGAGGTACAGCGATATGACCAATCTCCACGGATGGGGAACGACCCAATAAAGGAGGAGCAGACCAATGTACCAGTATATGATAAGGGCGGAAAAGCGACTTTGAAGTGAAGCGCGGCAAAGAATCAGCCGCACGGGCCCCTTGGCCCAAATGATGAGGAAAAGTCGAGATAAGCCCTGAAACGGGTAACGCCCGACAACTGAATCAGAGAATGTCCCCCGTGCGGTTGCGCGGGGGTAAATTCTTTTTTTGCGGATCGTGGGCACGGAGGGGGAATGGACAGGAGTCCTTACGCGCGGCGTCATGCTGAGAACGTGAGTACAAGGCAGTTTACGAGAGTGGTACCGAAGCATCTCGCCGCAAAGTGTCCGCATACGCCCCGCGAGATTCTTCGGGTCAATTCGTCGGACTTCGTTCAACGTTTGTTTCTCAGAATGACGCGGGGCGGGTCAATTCCTCGGACTTCGTTCAACGTTCGTTTCTCAGAATGACGCGGGGCTGCTCGCGTGGGTGCGGCGTCATGCTGAGAAGTGGAGCTAAACGCAGTTTACGAGAGTGGTACCGAAGCATCTCGCCGCAAAGTGTCCGTATATGCCCCGCGAGATTCTTCGGGTCAATTCGTCGGACTTCGTTCAACGTTTGTTTCTCAGAATGACGCGGGGCGGGTTAGTTCCTCGGACTTCGTTCAACGTTCGTTTCTCAGAATGACGCGGGGTTGCTCGCGTGGGGCCATGAGATCCGCTCGCTACGCTACTTCGCGCTACGCGCTCGTGCCGCGCTTAGACACAAATAGGACGCGCGCGGGGCGGGATGAGGACGGAGCCCATGCTCCCCGCGCTCACACCCGTTGAGGGTCCAACGTGAACTTATATTTCGACAATACAAGACGCAATCTCCGTGGATATGGGCGGAGAATTTTTTTATAATCGAGAAAAACCCGAGGTGCATGCCATGACAAAACCCCGTTTCAAATTCTCGTGGAAAACTTGCTTCGCCTATCTCATTCCTCTGCCCGCGATGGTCCTTTTGAACCTCGCCATGCCGATGAAGGAACCGCTCGCCCTCTGTCTTTGTTACGCCCTCTTGATGTGCGGACTGAATCCCTTTGTGCTCTGCGCCGAGTACGTCCTCTCGTCGGCGGCCGCGCTCTCCCTTGCGGCGACGCTCTCCTGTCTTTTGCAGGCGGCCTTTCTCTGCCTCTGCTTCGCCCTCTTTGAACGGATGCGCAAGCGTGCCAAATGGCTTCCGCCCCTCCTTCTCGCCGCGGCACAGCTTCCCTTCATCTTTCTGTATCCGCATGCGGGATATACTCTCTTCCCCATCCCCGCGATCTGGCAAAAGGTCATTCTCTCCGCCTTTACCGTGGCCCTCGCGCTCCTCTTTGAAGGGGCGGTGCGGGCGCTCCTCTTTCGCGCGTTCCGCTGCCGTCTTGTGGCCGCGGAGATCGGTGAAGTCGCGCTCCTGTGGTTCTTTACGGGCCTCGGGCTCTATAACCTCGCCGGGCTCGTTCCCTTCTATACGGTGACGCTGTTTTTGCTCCTCGGCGCGGCCGTTCTGTTGAAAAATGCCGCCGCCGTGCCCTTTGCCCTCGTGCTCTCCTTTCCGCTCTGCGCCGCGAGAATGAGCGCGATCCCCGCCGCCGAGTATGCAATTCTCGCCTGCGTCGGACTGCTCTTTGCGCCGTACGGGAACCTCATCGCCTCGCTCTCTTCCTTTCTCGCCTTTCTCGGCGTGCAGTACTTTGAGGGGCTGTTCAGCGGGACCGCCGTCACGATCTCCGTCACCGTCTGCGTCTGTTTTTTGCCCTTTGCCGTCATCAGCTGTCTGCCCGAGCGGGCGATGAAGAAGCTCCGCCGCACTCTTCTCTTTTACCGCGAACGCGCGCTGCCCCGTATCGCCATCAACCGCAACCGCCGCGCCGTGGGGGAACAGCTCTACGAGGTTTCCTCCCTCTTCCGCGAGATCGAAACGGCCTTCACCGCCGACAGCAACAGGGCGCAGGGGGTACATTTCAAGGAAAAACTCATCGCCTGCCTCTGCGCTTCCTGTCCGAACCGCCGCAAGTGCCGCGAGAGCGGGCTCTACGAGAGCTTCGACAAGCTCATTGCCGTCGGCAAGGCCAAGGGGAAGGTCAACCTCATCGATCTGCCGCAGGAACTCTCCGTGTCCTGCCGCAACGCCGCGGGGCTTCTCTTTGCCCTCAACAAACTTCTCGAGGACTACCGCCGCATGGAACAGGAGCTCGACGCCGCGCGTTCGGGCAGAAAACTTCTTGCCGAACAGGCCCACGGCGTCAGCGAGATCCTTAGGGACATCGCCCTCGAACAGAGCGAGGAGTTTGCCTTTTCGGATGAGGAGCGGCTGCTCTCGAACGCCCTCTCGTCGGCGGGCATGATGAGCTCGGAGATCTTTCTGTACGGCGAGGGGACCCTCTTCACCGCCTCCATGACGCTGGCCGAAAACACCGATGCCAAAAAGCTCTGCCGCGTCGCCTCGCATGCGCTGGGCGTGCCGCTCGCCCTCTCCGAAAAGATCCCTCTGACCTCCGACCGCGCCTGCTTTATTCTGCGGAGAAAGCCCGACTATGACGCCGTTTTCGGCATTGCCGCCTGTCCCAAATCGGGGGAAACGGCCAGCGGGGACACCCATTCCGTCTTAAAGATCGACGAGCGCAGGTTCATGGTCGCCCTCTCCGACGGCATGGGGAGCGGGGACAGCGCAAGGTCGGTATCGGATAGAACGCTCTCCCTGCTCGAGAGCTGTTACAAGGCCAAGATGCCCTCAAACACCGTCCTCTCCACGGTGAACCGCCTCATTGCGCTCTCGGGGGAGGAAACCTTCTCCTGCCTCGACGTCGCCTCCGTGGACCTCGACACGGGGAACGCGGACATTGTGAAGATCGGGGCTCCCATGGGATTTCTGCTCTCGGGGGAGGAGCTCAGAGTGCTCGAGGGGGAAAGTTTGCCCATCGGCATGCTCGAGGCCGTTCACCCCGCCACCATGCGGGTGACAATGAAGGCGGAGGACTTCCTCATCTTCATGAGCGACGGGGTGACGACGGCGTTCGGCTCCTCGGCGGAGCTGTGCTCCTACCTGAGCGCACTGAAGCCGCTGAACCCGCAGTCCCTCTCCGAGGAGATCCTGAAGAATGCGCTCGGCCGCTACAAGGGCAAGGCAGAGGACGACATGACCGTTTTGACCGTAAAACTCACCCGCGCAGGGTAAGGGGGGAATTTAAAATTAAAAATTAAAAATTAAAGTTGGTAGCTCTCGGCTCCCCTCTTAGGGGAGCTGTCACGGCCTCGCTCTCTTGGCTCCCCTTGTAGGGGAGCTGTCACGCCGTCCTTGCGTGACTGAGGGGTTCCAGAAACCCTATCCCCCCTTCGGGGTACTTCCCCTAAGAGGGGAAGCAAGGGTCCGCCCTCAAACGAAGCCCATGCCCCCTCCTTGGGGAGGGGGGTAGGGGGGCGGGGACATTCTAATTATGTTCCACCACAATTTTTAATTTTAAATTTTAAATTTTTAATTAAATGGGCTCCCGTTGGTTTTATGGGATCCTTCCCCTTCGCTACGCTCAGGGTCAGGATGAGCGCACCCCACTTAACCCCTCGCTGGATTTGTTTTCGCAGAAAACAAATCCAGCGAAATCGAAAAAAACCGCCCCGAAGGGCGGAAAACGTCATGCGAGGGATGATATGTACTCCTTCAGAAGTTCGGCGGCGAGAGCCGCTTCCTCTTCCGAAAGGGGCGGGTCGGCAAAGGCGCACAACTGCTCCGAAATGACCTCCGTAAGCTCCCGTTCCCCCGCATTCTCACATGCGGAGAGAATGGCCGCGGAGGCCTCCTTCCTCTTTCCCTCGGGGACGCATTCGAGAAGGGGAGCGAGGGGATCCGCCGTGAACTTTCCGCGCAGGAACTGTTCATAGATCACATAGTACAGGGTCGCCGCGCACCCTGTGGAGAATCCCTGCCTTATGAGCGACGAAATCTCTTCCGCCGTAAAGCACAGGCCGCCCCTTGAGAGAATGCTGTAGAGGGAATAGATGAGGATCCCGAGGCCGAAGGGCAAAAACACAAATACCTTTTTGCTGACCGACTTCATGACCGTTTTTTTGAGGAGCGACGTCAAAAGCGTCACTCCGAGAGCGAGAAGCAAGACGTCCACGCCGTAGCGTCTGAGGGCGCCGTAGAGTTCCAAGACCGTCATAAAATACCGTCCTTTTCCCGCCGCAATTCCATGATACCACGCATTTTGAGAAAAAGAGGGCCGCAGTGCCACTTTTGGGAAAACTTTTTAAAAATTTCCCCTCAAAGAGGCTTGATCTTCACATTGCCGCAGAGCACTTCCGCATACGAATAGGACGTCTTGCCCAAGAAGTTTTTGTCGTCGGGGGAAACGGTGAAGAGGGCGGGGTACACCCCCGAGAGCCTCCCGCAGAAGCGGACGATCTTGTTCCTCCCCAAATTCACGGTCACGTCCACCTGTTTTTGAAAATAATCGGAGATCGTCTTTTTCACGGACGAAATGTCGCTGTTCTGTCTGATCATATGGAAATGATTGACCGGATCTTCGGAAAATAAACGGCCTAAGACGCGGAAACCGACGCATATGCAGTCAATTTTCGGCATAGAATGAAGGGAGAAATCAAGGCAAGGAGTAAAAAATCATGAAAATTCAGACGCAGACTTTCCGCAGTTTCGGCAAGAGAAAGGAGCTCTCCGCACAGACTGCGGTGGAGTGCCGCTTCGGCGGAGAGGTGGAAACCGTTCTTTTGTCGCACGCCCATGCCGTCCTCACGGGGGCGGATGCGGGCAACGGCGAAGTCCGCTATTACGGCAAGGCGCATTTCTCCATCGTCTATGAGGATGCGGAAAAGCACATCTGCCGCGCAGAAAAGGGAGTGGAATTTGCGGCGACCGCAAAGGACGCGGGCGTCTATCCCGCTCTCACCGCGAGGGCGGCCGTCGCCGTCGAGAACGTTTCCGTGCGGCGGGAGGGGGCAAGCGTGTATGTGACTGCCCTGCTCGGCGCGGATATATCCCTCTACGGCGAAGAGAGCTGCGACTATCTTTCGGGCGGGGACCTCGTGATGAAGCGGGAAACGGTCAAGGTCGTCACCGCGCACCTCTGCGGCGGGGCAGCGGAGGCGGAAGATGAGTTTGAAACAGACGTCTTGGGCGACATTCTCCAGCACTGCGAAACGGTCGCCGTCACCGACGTCGTCTGCGAAACGGGGCTCGTGCGGGCGGAGGGGGAGATCAACCTCGGCGTGCTCGCGCTGAAGCAGAACGGCGGGCTGATTTCCTTTGAACGGCTCGTGCCCTTCCGCGTGGAGATCCCCTGCGACGCGGCCTCCGCGGGCAGCAGCGCAGAGGTGAAAGTCTGCGTCGCGGACGCCTCCATCCATGCCGAGGAAGAGGACGGAAAATGCAACATATATGCGCGTTTTACGCTCTCCGCGGACGGCTGTGTGTATGAAGAAGTCGCCCTCGACGGCGCGACGGACGCGTTCTCCACGGAGAGTGAGATCGCCCTCGGCTACTTCGACGGAACGTTCGTCGGCGTCGGAGAATACAGGCGGGTGACGGAGCGGGTCGGCGGCAAGGCCATCCTTGCGGGGAGCGTCAACTTCTCGGATACGCTCGAGGCCGTTGCGCTGCAGCGTTCGGAGGCGGAGCTCGTGACAACGGAGAGCGGCAGGGCGGCGGAGGGCGTTGCAAGCGCCGTTCTCCTCGTGAAGTCGAGCGAGGGGGAGTACCGTGCCGTGGAGGTGAGCCTTCCCTTCTCCGTCGCGGTGGACGCGGGGGATGCGGAGGCCGAGGTCATGGTCTGCGGCATGTCCGCCCGCCAGAAGCAGGAGGGGGAGATTGACGCCGAGGCGACGATCAAGGTCCTTCTCAAGGAAAAGAGGACGTATACGGCCCACCTTGTGGCAAGCGCGGAGGAGGGAGAAAAGATCGTGGGGAGCGACAGCGCGATCAGCGTCTACATTCCCAAGGCCGGCGACGGTCTGTGGGAACTCGCAAAGCGGCTGAAAAAGTCCCCCGAGGACGTAGAAAAGTCCAATCCCGACATTGAATTCCCCGTCAAAGAGGGCCAAAGGGTCATTATTTACCGAAAAAAGGCGATATGATAGATTCGTTGATTTCTTTTTAAGGGCAAAAAGAAATCAACGAGGGGTTAAGTCCCGTATTCCACAATGACTTCTACGGCCGACAGCTCCGTTTTTCACAGAGGCAGGAAGCCGCAGGTATGCGGCAAATTGGGTGCGCTTAGGCAGGGCAACCCTGCCACGCGCAGTGATTTGGAACGCCGCCGTTGAAGAATGGGAGCTCATCCTGAGCGTAGCAAAGGATCCCATAAAACGCACGGGCCCCCGCGTCATTCTGAGAACGATAGTAGGACGAGAGAACGGAAACTAACCCGAAGAATCTCGCGGGGCGTGTAC
>CANQUY010000053.1 GCA_947627125.1 uncultured Clostridia bacterium | reverse complement strand
TTCTACGTCTACATGATGGCTGCCGCCATCTAGTTCCTCCGCATCTACTATGCCCGCGTCATGGAACATCTCAATGCCTTGAACTTTGCAGCTTGATCCTTATCCATTCCGCCCGCCGTTCACCCCGGACGGCTTTTTTGTCTTGCGCTCTTTCTCCTGCAAAATTCTTCAAAAATTTTTTCGCTTTTTTGCTTGACTTTTATTTGCAGGTCTTTTCTTCTTTATAGTCCGCGGCGATGGACGCCGCAAGAGCTTCAAGCTGCTTTCTCGTTTCCTCTTTGACGGAGGAGAGCACAGTCACCGTGTCGCCGAGCTTCTCCATGCCCTTCCACTCGGAAATGCACTTCTCCATCAGCCCGCCCGCCTGCGGCGACCACGACCCGTTTTCAATGAGCGCGTACTTCCTGTTCTTCAGGCCGTGCGCCTTGAGGTCGGAGAGAAAATTCTCCATATTGATGAAAATTCCGTTGTTATACGTCGTTGAAGCGAACACGAGATGGCTGTAGCGGAAGGCCTCGGAGAGGCATTCGCTCACATGGGTGACGGAAACGTCGTAGAGCTTGACGGGAACGCCCCGCCCTGCAAGTTCCGCCCCCAAGATCTCCGCAGCGTTCTGCGTGTGGCCGTAGACGGAGGCGTAAAAGATCACTGCCCCCCTCTCTTCGGGCTCATATTTGCTCCATATGTCGTATTTTTTGAGGTACCAAGCGATGTCCTCCGCCCTTCTCCACACGGGTCCGTGCAGGGGACAGATGGTTTGAATGGGGAGCCCCGCCGCCTTTTTCAGAACGGCCTGCACCTGCGCGCCGTACTTGCCCACAATGTTAAAGTAATACCTGCGGGCATCGTCGAGAAAGTCCCTTTCAAAGGAAACTTCATCTTCAAAGATGCTCCCGCCGAGAGCCCCGAACGTGCCGAACGCGTCCGCCGAGAAGAGCACGCCGTCCTCGGCAATGAAGCTCATCATGACCTCGGGCCAGTGCACCATGGGCGCAAAAACAAAACATATGTTGCGTTTTCCGACGTTCAGAGTGTCCCCCTCTCTGATGAGGCGGACGTTCTTGCCCGAGAAGGGAAAGTAATTTTTGAGCATCATGGCGACCTTTTGGTTGGTGATGACCATGACGTCGGGGTACGTTTCGATGACGCGGAAGAAGCTGGCCGAATGGTCGGGCTCCATGTGATGGACGACGAGGTAGTCGAGCTTTCTGCCGCCGAGGGCATGGGCGAGATTTTCGAGAAACACTTCGCAGACGGCGCTGTCCACCGTGTCGAAGAGGACAGTCTTTTCGTCCTTCAGAAGGTAGGAATTATAGCTGACGCCGCGGGGAATGGGGAATGCGCTCTCGAAGAGGGCAAGCCTTCTGTCGTTCCCGCCGAGATAGTAGAGATCTTTTGTGACTTCAATGACATTTTGCATAGATTTCTCCGTCCTTTTGATTCCCCGTGATTATAGCATAGTTTGTGTGAAATTGCAAGAATTTATCGGACAAAAGAACGCCGAGGCGATACGATTCCATTCCTTTGAGGATTTCAGACAACGGCTCGCCGTTCACAACCGACGCTGCAACGATTTTCCCGATCCCCAAAGACATATCATTCAGAGCAATCTGATTATCTGTTGATACAGCACAGTCTTTTTATCGGTCAAATCGCCGTCCATGTGATAGTGCCCGAAGTACCAATGCCCGTATTGGACGGTGTCTTCAAACAGCGACAGCATCCGATTTTCGGGGAAAGTTTCCATCTTTACGCCCCGCCCGCGGAGCGGAGGATACCAGAGCGCCCTTTCGTCGCAGGAATGCGTGACGATATAGTCCACCGTATTGTTGTACCGTTTGAGATTGGCAATGCCCTCGTCGAGTTCCTCATACGTCGGCAATTCCTGCGGCCACCAGTCGAGCCCCTCAATGCGCAGGTACCTGTCCGCGCTGGTCGCACCGCCGAACGTGAAGAATGTTTTCCCCTCGATCTCAAATACCTGTCCGCGCATGAGATGGATGACGGTCGGCTTGATCGAATGCACTTTTCCGCCCTTCCAAATTTCCACGGGATAGGCATTGAGGAGGTCAAAATTCTCGTGGTTGCCGTCCACAAACAGCACGGTGAACGGAAGTTCCTCATAGGGGCGGAGATCCTTTTCCAATGTTTTTGCTTCCAATACACCGCCGAAATCCCCCGCGACGATCATATAGTCTTTCTTTGTAAGTTCGGGGTGGGCGTCCGCAAAAGAGAGAAGTTTTGCAAAATCGTGCCGCCTGTGTGTATCGCCTGTGATATAGATCATACGATTTCCGTCCTTTTGGAGAGATAGTAGCAATTCGTCTTGAATCCGAAATCTTCATAGAGCCGCCTTGCGGCCGTATTGGGGGCAAACGCTTCCAACTGCGTATATTCGCATCCGCATTCCGAAAAATATTTTTCTGCGGCGATAAGAAGCGAGGTCCCGATCCCCCTGCCCCGTTCTTTTTCCGTCACGATCAAATCGCTGATGAAGCCGATTTTGGGACAGGAAGTGGTGATGTCCTGTTCTCCTCCCCCTTGAAAGATCTTGCAGACGGCAAGCCCCAAGACGCCTTCTGCGCCTTGCGCCAAAAACAGCTTTCCTTCGTGTTTCCCGATCTCGTCCATGAGATACGCAAAGTAGTCCTCACGGTAGGTTTCTTTCAGGACAAGGACGCGCCTATCGTCCAAAGACGCAAGATATGTCTGAAGTTCGACAAGAAGATCCTTGACTTGCCCCGCACGGGCCTCCCCGTATTCGACCACATCTACGCCTTGGGGAGCGGAAACGGTCTGCATGTGCTCCTGCATTTTGCGCTTCGTTTCAAAAAAGTCGATGAGGGCGTCATCGTTGAGCGATTTTTGCCCCGCGCGGCAGAGTTCCCATGCGGTTTTGTAATAGTCCGCCCACTCGAAATTGTAGTAAAACAGTCTGTCGCCGTTCCTCATATAAATTACGACATACGGCTCGGTGACTTCATCCTCACGCCGAAAGCGGATCGCCATAAAATCTTCCGCGGTATATGTTGTTTTACACAATCTTCCGTTCCGCAGAACGATATAAAAATATCCTTCCGAAAAGAACATTTCTCCGTCCTCGCACTCCTCTTCGCCGACTTCGTACAGGAAGCATTCAAATGCGTTTTCGATGCATAAGTGTAATTTTTTTGTGATTTCTTCTTCCGTCATTTCTTTTCTCCCGATAAATCAAGCGCTTTGAGCCAAAGGGCTGCGAGCGTCCTGTGCCCCTCCCGCGTAGGATGGCAGTAGTCTAACGTTTCGTAGCGTTCGCCGAATGCGGCAATGTCCGCCAAAATACACTCCTCGGCGGCAACGGCCTTTTTGATCGCCTCGTTGTAGCATTCATCCTCCCGCATAAATCTATCGTATACGGTCGGATCCTCCGTTTTTAGACGCCCCATCGGCAAGGTCGCGCAGATGATCTCTGCGGAGGGATATCTTTCCTTGAGTTTGTGCAGCATCTGCCGGTAAGCGCCGTAAAAGTTGTTCGTATCCGAAGGGCTTTCCGTGTCGATCGGCACCGAAAAGCCACGATCGTTGGTCCCCATGTAAATCAAGATGAGATCGGGCGGATCGCTTCCCTCAAGTGCAAAGCAGCGTTCATCACTGCAGGCGGAAGGGAAGGAATAACCCGCGACCATGCTCCCCGAAAAGGAACCGTTGACCTCCAATTCCCCGCCCAGCGCACCAATGACCTGCATCCACCAAGTATCATTTACGCTTTTGAGTCCGTTATCATAGAGCCTGTCATCACGATAATAGACGGAATATCCGTAAGGCTGGTAGCCTTCATAGGTGGAAATGGAATCCCCCAAAACAGATATTTTCGGTTTGGATGTATCCATAGCTTTTTTCTCCTTGCGATTCTTTCAATTCGTACACTATGATAGCATCAGTTTCGCCATACTTGCAAGCGCCCCTGTGCTTTTTTCGCCCCTTGGCCGAACGGATTCTTCCATTTCCCGTTTGGCATTTTTTATCATGTCGTCCATTTCCCGTTTGGCATTTTTTATCATGTCGTCCATTTCAACCGTTTCGCGTCTGGATGCCGCCGTGGCTGTTCATGTAGTAAAAGCCGCTTAACGCGAAAAGGGCTTAGGGCAAAATTTTATTTAATCAATTACATATTCAGCCTTATAAAATTCTTCGATCTCTTCCGCGGATTTTTCGATCAGGGCGCGGCAGTCGGATAAATTTTCATAGTACGAGAGCTTGATCTGCAATCTGTCCATCATCGTCGCGAGGGTGCAATAAAACGCATCGTTCCGAAAATGGACCTCACTGTAAAATTGTACCATTTCGGAATGGGCGTTCAGCCAATTCATGAAATATTTGACAGTTATGTCCCCGTTTAAAACCTTCTGTACGGCGTCGGTGAACGCAGTCATATCGAATTCCTTCTCGTTGTGCGCAAGATGATTGCCTGCAAACAGCTCCATCTGTCGCTCGCTCAATTCACAGCGAAGCGCCTTTTTGTAGATTTCGTTTTCTTCATAAATTCCCGAATCGTCCCGCTCCCCCGAAAAGTGAGAATATGTTTTAATCCCTTGACAATAAAAGGTACAAAAGCCCTCTATCTCGACAAATATCTCGCCGTTGGAAATGCGGGACATCCACAGATGCCGTTTTTCCTCTTCCCCGAAAGAGATATCGTAGGTTACATTCCTGATATCCTCAAAGACGAGATTCATTTTTTTGCCCGAATATCCGTGATTGGCAATGCGCATGCCGATGAAAAGCCGCGGGCAACGGTAATCGCTTTTTGTATTTGAAAAAGTATCGAGCCATATTTGTAAAGGACCGTTAAGTTTATGCTTGATCTCGTCTTTCAGCCCGATCACCAAGTCGAAATAGTTGTTGTCCGTTCGTTGATAGGTGTGAGAGGATGCCCCGAAGAAGATCGAGAGATCGCCATTTGCGTCGAGCTCGGCAGAGGGGCAGTTCGACAAATCGATCTCGTTCCCGCATAGGTCGCTTTCGAGCGGATCGTACGGAACAGAGAACAGCAGCTCTCCCCCATCTTTCAATTTGACAAAAATTTGGCATATATCGCAGCATTTCATCAAACGGTTGTAGAGGTAGAAAACCTCCTCGGGGTCATAATCGAGCCCCCGCGTTCCATCTTCATATTCCTCCGTCGCCGCACTGCTCATATTTTTGAATGCTCGTTTGGAGATGACGATACCGCCGTCGTCCGCCTCATTTTCGCCGTAGGAACCCACGCCCATACGGATCTCGGACGTCCAAAAATCGAGAATATCATCGCCGAAAACCTCAAGGTTCTCGCAATTCTCGAGCGCCAAAGAAATAAATTCAATTTGATCCGACATTGTTTTGTCAAATTTCATAAAATATCTCCAATATTGAACTTCTCTGTTGGTTTTATGAGATCCGCTCGGCTACGCCTCGGGATGAGGGATGGAACACAGGCTCCCGTGCGTTTGATGGGATCCTTCGCTGCGCTCAGGATGAACGGGCGGGGCAGGATGAGCAGGCGGGTCAGAGCAAATGTACGATCTCGGAGGGGGAAAAGACTTTGGCAAATATCTCTGCGACGAGGCGGCGGTGGCAATGCTCGGGGGTGGCCTCCGAACAGAGCAGGCAGACGGGAGCATCGCAGTCCGCATACGTCCTCAAAATATGCTCCTCCGCGCCGCGCTGAGCCATGATCTGCGCAAACTCCTCCTCATACGCCTCCCACGGCGTTTCTCCCCTCTTGTATCTCTTCAAAAGTTCCTCCGTGGGGGCGAGGGTGGCGTCATGGCGGTACCCGATCCCCGCGATCGCGGAGAGAAAATATTTTAAGTCCTCTCCCTTGGCAAAGGCGGCGAGCTGGGAAGTGTTGTTGAGGCGCACGTCGATCAGCGTCTTGACGCCGTTATCTTTCAACAGGCCGAAAAATCTTTCCGCATTTTTTTGGGTGAAGCCGATCGTACAAATCTTCATGTTATTCCTCCTCGATATGATAGCCGATCTCGGCGTTTCTCTTTCTGTATGCCTCGGCGAGCAATTCCTCCTCCGAGCGGGTGTCGAAGAGGGAAAGCTGGTTGCGGGCGGGGAAATAGCGGTCTAAAAGTCTTTGCTCGATCTCCTCCTGCGTTTCCGTTCTGCCGCTTTCGAGGTGGACGACGGCGTAGCCGTGTTCCTTGAATTTCCTCCCGACGAGGATGCAGCGATGGCAATTCAGCGGGTCCTTCTCCGCACACATCATGGCGAAAGTGTAGCCGCGTCCGACGCCCGCATCGACCTTTGCGATCCCCTCTTTGAATGCCTCCGTCGCGGCGAATTTTTCAAAGTCGAGGTAGCCGTTCGGGTACAGCGAGGCATCCTCCTGCCGTGCGCCGAACTCCCGCGCGTAGTTGCGGTACAAAATCCCGTTCTCCTTGAGCGTTTCCTTTAAAATCGGCGTGTCGAAATCGGTATAATAGGAGGAGCGCGGCGCGCTTCTCACGTCGATGAGGCACCCGATCTCCCGCTCCTTGAGAACGCGGACAAACTCGTCGATCGGAAAGGACGTATATCCGACCGTATAGATGATTTTTTTCATACTTATACCTCAAATCCGATGCGGCGAAGTCTTTTGACGATCGCCGAGATCGACCTCTTATGCCGATTTGCGAGCTCCTCGAGCCGAAACCCCGCGGAATACTCCCGCGCAAGTTCGGCCTGTTCCCTCTCGTCCCACGGTTCCCAGCTGCGGCCGAACGATTCGCCCCCGTTTCAAGCCCCAATGCATTGAGGCGGTCGCGGATGAACTTCGGGGCTCTCTTGAACTCCCGCGCGAGGTCGCGGATCCCGACCCCGTCTTCAAACCGCTGTTTCAGGGCGGCGTCATCCTCCCCGCTCCAGAGGAAATTTCTTGGAACTGCGGGCGCGGACGATGCGGTCAGGGGAGCGTCGAGCACTTCGGCACACTGCTCTATGTTGTCCACAAAAAACTGCTGTGCGGCCTTCCCATAGAGCACGATCGTGTACCCGATCCCGTTTGCCGAAAAGCGCACTTCCGTCCCGATCCCGTACTCCTTCCCCAGCGCGGTGGGAGCCTTTTTCTTGCGGCCCTCGCTGTCCTTCTCGAGCATGCCCGCCTCAAGGAAAAATTCGCCGACCCTTACAGCCGTCAAATTCTTTCCGTACGGCTCGCGCAGGGTATTCACCATGTTGCACAGCGCACTTGCCGTGACGGGCTCGTCGGAGAGCTCCATCTTCTCAAGCTCCTCCCGCAGGATATAGGTGCGCTTTTCGGGACCCTTCTCCCTGCTCTTTTCCCCGCCCCTCTGCGGCCGCGAAAGAAGGGACGCGGCAAGGCGGAACTTTTCCGCATAGGCGGGAGAGAGGACGAGGGATGGGTCGAGTTTTCCGCCCGTATCGGGGTCCCGCCCCTCCGCGAGCGACTGTAAAAAATCGGCTATGCGGGCGGCGTCATCCTCGGGCGGCGCAGAAAAATTGCGAAGATATGTGCCGATTTCGGGGGTTGGAGCCGTTCTTGCACCGATGAATTCCGCCTCCTCTTCGGTGAGGGGAAAGATCTTTGCAATGAACTTATAATATTTCCCGTTTGGATAGGGAACCGCGGGAAGGCTCACGACGACGAGGGCCTGTTCTATGGTCTGTCCCGCAAATTCATCGTTGCGATAGACGGGGTCGGTGACGGATAGCCCCGCGTGGACGGCGCCCCTGTAGAAAAATCTGCTGCGGTAGCGCATCTTTCCGTCGTCGCTGAGGGCGTACTCGAAGCGGAGCGATTCCACCTTGAAGAGCCCGAGAGAGCTGTGCTGCCGCGAAATCTCCGCCTCAGAGAGATAGGAGAGGGCATTCCCGAAGAGGTCGGGCGAGGTTGAGAGGTAGGGTTTCGTCAGAAGTTCATAGTAGGAGAGCCTTCCGCGCCGCACGGGCGGGACGGTCATATCGAGCAGAAAATTCTCCGTCTGACAGCCGCAGGGGACCATTCCCTTTCCCTCCACCTCGAGGATATCGAGGTCGTCAAAGGCCTCGAAGAATTGTTTGGGGATCTCGTTTTCGGAGGGGGCGGAGGAAGAAACAAGGCGGAGCCAAGTTCCCGTATCCGCATCGATCCCTGCAACGCAGAAACCTCCGTATTTATAGGAGCGCGTCATCAGAACAAAGGACTTTTTCATCCGTATTCTCCTTATGTTTCACGGGCGGCCCGCGGAGGCGTTGAAAGCCGCCCTACAGGCCGCCGTTGGGTTTTATGGGTCCGCCCCGCGTCATTCTGAGAATGAGAGCAGGACGTTCTATCATTCCGCCGTTCTCAATCACGTCACCCTGAGCAACGTCGAAGGGTCACCGCAGAATAAGGTGATGGTTCGGCTGCGCTCACCATGACGTGATTAGAACGCCTCGCGAAAACACCATGACATGATTAGAATGCTCCCGTAGGCACTTATTCTCCCTCGCGAGGAGGGGCGGGGAGGGAACAGAAGAAGCCGCGGCTGATCTCAATGTCAAACGCCTTGAAATCCTTGCAGCCCGTTCCCCTCTTCATGGTGAGCGTGACGAGAAGGCTCAGGCGGTCGAGCGCGTCAATGTCCTCTTCGGGCAGGATCATATCTTTGAGCCAAGCGGAGAGGTCTGCCTTTGGCGGGCGGGACTTTGCAATCGTGATCTTTCCCCGCAAAACTTTAATCGGAGCCGCAAGCAGATCTCTCACGCCGTCGTAGTCCTTTCCCTCGGCCGCCAATTTGACTTTTTCGCGCAGCTCCGCATCCTTTGAACATTTCCTCTCTGCAAACATTTCGATGAGCTTATCAATGGAAATATACATCTCCTGTCCGTCCAGCATGCAGGCGTGGAGGCGGCGGTAATTGTCCTTGTGGGTTTCATAGACATGCTCCGCCGAGGGATAGGCGAGGGCGAGGAATTCGGACGCCGTGGGACAGCGGTACCCGCAGGCACGCATGTAGGCAAGCCATCTGCGGTGCTCCAGCCAATAGATGCGACTGTCGCTGAGCTCCCGTTCCTGTTCCTTCCCCATGTCTTGCTCCCGCTCCTGCTCCTCCCCCATGCCTTGCGCCATGGAGCTCTCCTCAGAAGGGTCCGATTCCGTCCCGCAAAACCACTTATACACACTGTGCAGAGCGGCGGCGACGGAGGCCTCCCTGTCAAAATTGTTGGAGAACTGCCTTGCGTCCGTCCCGTGCGGTTCGATCCCCTCCCGATAGCGGATGCGGTCTGCCTCTAAGACGCGCTTTTCCAAAACGTCCGAGCGGATAATGGAATAGGAAAAGCAATCTCCCTTCAGAATGCTGATCGGATGCAGAATACACCAATCGTTCCTGGTCTTCTTGCACTCCTCATTCAAGATCTCGAAGAGGCTGTTGTTTTCGATAGAAAAATCAATGATCGTCGGGGCGGGAGAGGGAGAATTGGCGTAGCGTTCCCTCAGCCGCCGCGAGAGCCAGCAAGCGGCCTCAAAATTCAGCTTGTCGTCGCCGAAGGCGATGAGATACCGCTGTACGGGCATGGAAGTCCTCTGCAGGGCCAAGGGTTCAAAGCTCCTCAAAAATACCTTCGACATGAAATCCCCGTCACAGAAGTGGCCCTCGCAGTCGTGCTCCAAGAGCCCGCCCGCCTCGAATCTGAGCTCCGCCTCCAGCGACGTAGCATTCTTGGCGAACACATAGATGGCGACGTTTTCGACGGGTCTTTTGCCCGTCCCCGCCCCCATCTTGAGGCACCATGCGGACGTCTTGAAGTATTCCTTTGCGATGCGGCCGCCGCCGAAAATGACGATACAGATCCTGTGGGGCGCGTCCGGCCCCGCGTTATTTTTGAAATAACTTTCCCAGACGCGATAGAGATCTCTGCTCCGAAGCAGGGCAGTGCGGTCCTCCCCACTGCGCTCCGAGAGCAGGATATCCAACAGCTTTTCGTCGTCGAACATGCTGTAGACGACGTTGCGGTATTCATTCACGCACTTGACGAAAACGGGATCGTCTTGATAGGCCTGATCGTATGTACCGTGCAGGGTCTTTTTTGCCTCGTCGATGAGGCGCATGCCCTCCAAACTCTGGGTGAACACATAGACGTCCATGCCGCCCTCCCCGTAGAGGAGTTTCCGTTCGGGAAGGGGGGCCTTGCCGTCCGCGATCTTCCGCCATCTCCGCTTCATTGCCCGCTTCCATATTCTCCGCTCGTCGCCGTCGGTGAGAAGGGAAATGGCAGCGGTGACGTTCTCTTCCTGCTTTGCGTCGATGAGAAAGTAGACGATCTTTCTCTTGAAGGTGAGCCAATGGAAGGGATGTTTTGAGAGATCGTCCTTGATACAAATCGCGCCGATCCGCTTTGCACGCATCATAAGTTCCGCTTGCGCCTCGGAGTTCTCATCCGAACAGACGTCTGTAAACACAAGACATGCGCTCGACAGCCACGTCTTTTCCCCCGCGTCGATCCCCTCTTTTGCGAAGTCGTACTTCCGCCGCCGTATCCTCTTGAGCTGCCAAGAGAGGCGGGCAATGTCCTCTGCGAGGGCGATGGAACGTTCGTTCAGCTCTGAAAAGACAAATTTCGTCCGTTTGACGTCCAAGGCGAGCCGCAGACGCGGAATGACGGAACACAGAAATTGCAAAATAAAACAGCCGCCCGCGATCGGCACGATCACCGTGTAGGCGCAGAAGAGAATGTAATAAAAATACACGCCGAAGCCGTGGTAGACCATGGGGCCGAGCTCCGCCATTTCGGCATAATTTCCGTCGAGGCTGAAGAATTGCAGTGTGCCGGAGAGCACCTGCACCGTCTTTTCCGCCGCCGTTCCGTTTCCGCCGACGGCGTAGCTGACCTCGAGAAACAGCACGGACAGAAACACTGAGAAAATAAAATAATAGCCGCGGCTCGACCTTCTCGGAGATTTCCAGTGATAGGGCCAAAACACCGCGACAAGACCGGCCAAAAAGAGCGCCCACGCGGCGCCCAAGAAAAGATAGACAGCAATCTGAACGATCATCCTCTGTACCTCGCCAATCAAGAGTATACCACAAAGCCGTGCCGAAGTCAATATCTCTTTGCACTTCATGTCCCCTCCTTAGGGAGGGCCCGAACGCAGTCATGCCCCCTCCTTGGGAAGAGCCCGAACGCAGTCATGCCCCCTCCTTGGGGAGGGTCCGAACGCAGTCATGC
>CANQUY010000052.1 GCA_947627125.1 uncultured Clostridia bacterium | reverse complement strand
TCTCGTTCTCAGAATGACGCGGGGCGGGGGATTCTGTCGGTCTACGAGATCCGCTCGGCTACGCCTCGGGATGAGGGCGGCGGCTGTACTCCTGCCCCGCCATTCCAATCACGTCACCCTGAGCAACGTCGAAGGGTCACCGCAGCATAATAAGGTGATGGTTCGACTGCGCTCACCATGACGTGATTAGAACGTCCCCCATGCGTTCAATGGGATGCTTCGCGTTGCTCAACATGAGCGGGCTCTCGTTCTCGGCAAAACTCCTCAGTCACTGCAAGGGGCTGGGACTTCCCAAAAACAGGAAAATTTTGGCTGATTTTCCGCGATATGCTTGATATTTTTCGCCGCCCGTGCTATACTGACACTGCGACACAATTTCATAGAGTTATCGCGTATGGCTATACTGGCATTAGGTGTATCCTTATTTTCCATACGCGGAGAAATTGTGTCGCAACAATCACGGGATACTCAATGCGGGCGTTCCGTGATCGGAGCGTCCTTATTTTTTGCCCTTCATGCCCCCTCCTTGGGGTGGAGCGGTGCAATTCTGCTCAACAGCCCAGTGGGCTGTGAGCTGCGCCGCGACAGGAAGCGTGGCCTCGCTGACGGAGTTACGGCGGTCCCTGCCGCCGTAACGGGGTAGGGGGGGTGGGCACATAAAAACGCCCGCAAAATCAAACAAAAGGAGAAAACAAATGAAGCGCAAATTTTTCTTGGGATTGATCTCTTTGACCCTCGCCCTCTGCCTGTGCATGACGGCGTGCGGCGGGCTGACCATTCGGGACAATGGCGACGGCTCTTACACCGTAACGCCAAACGAGGGCAACGGCAACAACGATTATGGCAATCAACAAGGCGGAAATAACCAAGGCAGTACGAAGCCCTCCGCACCCGACTACAGCATGTACAGCCCCCTTCTGCAGGAAGTTTTGAACGATCCTCAAAGGGATGCGCTCTATCGGAGATATGAGAGCGGGGAATTGGGCGAAGTTTCAAATAAATTTGATTGGGGATTTAATTTAATGGAAGCAATACCTTATAATTACATAGCAAGCAAAGACGAAGAAATTGCCGAAATAAAAAATGGTACAGTTGGTGTTGATGCTGACCTATATATAATGGAAAATGATGAAAGTCATATTTATAGTATATTAGATATTGTTTATAAAGTTAATAATGGCGAAAATTATATCAATCAATATCTTTTAAAATACAGAATTACTGAACAAGAACTGAAAGATTTAACAATGCTGTACAGTGGTGACTACTATCAAGGGCCTATCATGTTCCAATGCCTCGCCGCCAAACAACAACCGGAAGTGATAGCGGAGTTTAGTATTACGGAGAAAGCGTATGAAAGTTTGCTTGCTTCGCTCAATAAAAATCAAATCGTAAATGAAACATTTGGTAACGTAGTGAGCAATTTTATAATCACTTTTTTCTTCAAGAACGTAGACGATGAAAGAGATTACGACTTACATATAAAACTATTTTATTTAAATACCAAGCAATCTGTTTCTAATGGAAATATTGCAGACATGAGCTTAAAAGTGGACCATTGGGCAAAGCCTACATATTTGAATGGAGTAATAAATTGGTCCTCGATTCACAATTTATATATAGATGAACAAGTGGGATCTTCCACCCCAATTACATATTTTCATTTAAGCCATTCATTCAAAAATTTCAAAGAGTTGCTGCATTAAAGGCGGGGGCGGCGTCATGCCCCGCCCGCTCATCCTGACCCTGAGCGTAGCGAAGGGGAAGGATCCCATAAAACGCACGGGAGCCTGTAGCGGCGTCATGCTGAGAAGGGGAGCGTGAACGAAGTCTACGAAAGCCGACCCGAAGCATCTCGCCGCATAAAGTGTGGTCGCCCCCGCGAGATTCTTCGGGTCAATTCCCGTCCTCTCGTCCTTCTCCGTTTCTCAGAATGACGCGGGGCGGGGCCGTGCTCTCAACACTGCTCCGCGAGATTCTTCGGGTCAATTCCCGTCCTCTTGTCCTTCTCCGTTTCTCAGAATGACGCGGGGCGGGGGCTACCGTTGGTCTACGAGATCCGCTCGACTACGCCTCGGGATGAGGGCGGCACGGCGCTTTGACAAATTCTCGCGCTTATGCTATAATCATCCCATGGTCATTTACTACACGGCGGAGAGGGGAGGGAGCGGGGAGTTTCTCCAACAAGTCCTCAAAAAAGTCCTCAAAAGACACGGCGGGGCGTCGCAGGTCCTCCGCACGGAGAACGGCAAGCCGTATCTCGAAAAGGGCGAGTGCGAATTCAGCCTCACCGATACGGACGGGCTCGTCGCCGTCGCGGTCGGGGCGCAAACCGTGGGGCTGGACGCCGAACGCCGCAAGCCGCGCAAGCTCGACGCCATCCTCTCCCGCCTCACCCCCGCAGAGAGGGCAGAGGACTTCTTCGAGCTCTGGACGGCCAAGGAGGCGTATGTCAAGTACCTCGGCGGCACGCTTGCGGGCTATTTGCCGCATTTGGAGTACAAAAAAGGCGTCCTCTATTTTAAGGACGCGCCTGTCGATGTTCAACTGAAACATTTTGAGCTCGAGGGTTGCACCGTGTGTCTGTGCACGGCGTGGGAGGAGCCCTTCACCCTCGTCAAACTCTAAATTTCGTACCACTCTCCCTCCTGCGGAACGATCGCCTCCGCATCGGGGAGAATTTTTTTGACTGTGGGAGCGAATTTCTCCATGTTCTCCCTGTGGGTGAGCGGGGGAAAGGCGTCGTCAAAGTGGTCGGCCATGACATTTTTGGGCCTGAACGCCTCCAAAAACTTCACCATATACTTGTGCATGCGGCTCCTGCCCTGATAGGGGAACACGAGAAGGTCCGCCCCCTGCGGATAGGAAACATTCTCCTCCATGCCCGCGGAACCGAGCACAAAGACGGACTTTTCTCCGTCCGAAATGTGGAGCGCATAGCAATCGCCCTGCAATTTATACTGGAGTGCATGGTGGCAGAGTTTCAGACAGCCGATCGCATGCAACCATGTCCGCGGGGCAAAGGTTACGCGGAGCACCGTGGGGACGTCGAAAACGCAGTGGCGGCTCTGATAGGTGTGAATGACGAAGGAGCCGATCTTGATCTCCTCATTTGCGGCGTAGGAGATCATCCCGTCGGTGTTCTGCCCGAGCTTTTCCGCATGCAAAATGCCGTTTTCGGAAACAAACACGGGAATGACGGTATCTTCCGTAAACGCGCCGATATCCCCGAAATGGTCGAGGTGGGGGTGGGTGATGAAGATCGCATCCGCCGTTTTCGCCTCATCCATGGGGATCCTGTAGAGCGTTTGATTGAGTTGTTTGAGGTACGGGTCAATGAGCAGTCTTGTATTCCCGCTCTCGACGAGAAGCGAGGCCGTCCCATACCATTTGATACGCATAGGCCGTAAAATCTCCCAAAACAAACGATATTATATCATTTTCTTCGGCCCATGACAAACAAAATTCCCCCTACGGAAAAAGAAAATTCAAAATAGCATAAAACTTGCACAAAATGAGCAAGGTTTTTCTATGAAAAAGTTTTTCGGGACGATTGCCGCCCTGCTCGCCGTCTGTTTCCTCTTCTGCCTCGCCGCCTGCGAAAGGGCGGAGGATATGAGCTCGCTCAAGGACATTTCCCGCCCCTATGCGGGGATGTACAAATGCGAGAAGATCTCGATCGGCGGAAAGGACATGACGGACAGGTTTCAAAAGCTCTCTTTAGAGCTCAAGGGGGACGGAAATTTTTTGATTTCCTACCTCACCGCGGAGGGCAGCGAGGGCGGCTACGGCGGGACCTATCAGATCGACGAGGAGAAAAAGGAGATCACCTTTTCGGGAAAACAGGGGGCGCGGCAGAGGGCGTTCACCTTCCCCTATGAGAAGGGCGCGGTGCGCATTGATTACAACCTCTTCGGCAATCTTCTTCATGCGGAATTTCGCATGCCGTCTTGACAAAATTTCGCACATATGTTACAATTTTTATGAGGTGACATATGACCAAAGGTGAAATTGCAAAGCAGAATTTTTTGAACGGATACAACTGTGCGCAGGCCGTTGCGTTGGCCTTTCGCGAGGAAACGGGAGTGGACGAAAGCGCCCTTGCACGGGCGACGGTTGCGCTCGGCGGCGGGCTCGGCAGACTCAGGGAAACCTGCGGCGCCGTGTCGGGCAGCGCAGTGGTGTTGGGGCTCGTGTTTCCCGAAAAGGGGAAGAGCGAGATCTATGGCCTCGTGCAGACGCTGGCAAGACGCTTCAAGGAGGAAAACGGCAGCTATAACTGCGGCGAGCTCCTTACGGGCGCAGGTGTGCATACGGACACCTCTCCTGCCGCCGAGGCACGGAACGCGGCCTACTACAAAAAGCGTCCCTGCGCCGACCTCGTCGCCTCCGCTGCCGACATTTTGGCAGACCTCATCGCCGAACAGCGCTCCTAATTTTCCACGCCCCCCGCTCATCCTGCCCCCTGCGCTCATCCTGAGCGCAGCGAAGGATCCCATAAAACGCACAGAGGCTCATGCCCTCATCCCGCCCCGCGCGCGTTCTATTTGTATCTAAGCGCGGCACGAGCGCGTAGCGCGAAGTAGCGCAGCGAGCGGATCTCATAGACCAACAGACTTCCGTTCTTAAAGCGAGATTCTCTCGCCCCTTGCGGGACTCGGAATGAGGAAATGGCCTTACGGAAGCAGTCCCCGCGTCATTCTGAGAAGGGGAGCGGGAACGAAGTCTGATTATTTAACCCGAAGAATCTCGTGGGGCGTTTGTTGGCGAATGTGCGGCGAGATGCTTCGGGTCGGCCCACGTAGACTGCGTATTACTCTTCTTCTCAGCATGACGCCGCACTGCACGGACCAGCATGACGCCGCACACATACTTCCGTAAGTCTAATGGGATTCTTCGCTTCGCTCTGAATGAACAGTGGAGCGATTACGGACTACTTTGCGGCCGTTGCCCACCCCCCTACCCCCCTCCTCGGGAGGGGGCATGACAACGATCGCCGTTTTTCTATCCAAATAGGGAAAGCTCTCCGCGTGTGCGGAGAGCTTTCTTGAGTCATAACACTGTTCAGGCAATATCCTGCGGTTTGGATACTTCGGCTTCATTGTATTTATCAAAATAGATCGTGAGGCTGTCGGCGTTCGTATCGAGCGATTGGAGCCAAGTCTTGTTTCCGATTTTCCATTCCGTGATATAACCGTCCGAAATTTTCAGCGTGTAGTCGAAAAGTTCGCCCGACGCATCAAAATCTTTGATCGCAAAGGTATCTGTCGCGGCGTCGTATTTCGCAAAGATGAACAGGAGCTCGGGGTCGTTCCCGCCCGCAGTGATGAAGCTCGCCGCATTCTGAAGATACATGTCCGTCCGCAGTGCGTCCGCGCCTTCGGGCATGGTCTGTTTCTGCCAGGCCATCCACTTGAGCGACGGCATCGACATGAGGTCGATCGTCCTCGTCCAGAGCGTCAGGGTTTCGCCTGTGCATTCGCGGTACATCTGCATCATGGGAGTGTTCTGCATGGAGGCCTCCGTAAAGGCGCTCTTTCCCGTTTCGATATCCGAGGCATACGTCACTCCATCGAGCGTCCACTCCGCATGGAAGGTAGTTGCCGATGCGGAATTTGCGATCCCGTCGATAAACTTTTTGTGAACGGCTTCGTCTGCCTGTCCGAGCGTGGGCAGAGAGAGCGCCGCGCTGTTGAATTGGGTGAACGTGATGGTCGAGTCCGTCTTAGTATCGTGCAGGGTGGCGATAGAGCCGTCCGCAAACGTGAGGGCATAGCCGCCTATGACGTATTCGCCCGCAGTATTTTTCCTTGCGCTCTTTTCCGTCGCCTTGAAGGCCTCCCATTCCGTCTTGAAGGCCGTCAAGGGGTTCGCCGTCTGCATGTAAGTGGCGGGATCTCCCGTGCCCTCGGCGCGAAGCCATACGCCCGAGGCGTCCGAATACATATAGACCTTTCCTTCCGTCACGGCGCAGAGAGATTTGAAGAGGGTTTCTCCCGCAAGGTTTTCGATCTCGGTCGAAACGATCTTGTTCGCGAAATCGAAGCGCTCTTTGAGGACCGTTTTAGATTGTTTATTTTCGACGCTCACCGCATAGCTGTTTGCCGAAAGGGAAGCCTCGACCGCCTGTACGAGTTTATCGTGGAGACATTCAACCTTTGCCGAAGTCAAACAGGAATTGTTTCCGAGGATCTCGACCTGCTGCCACTCTGCGGAGCTTCCCTCGTAATACACGGTCGTCAGGCTGTTGCAATTCTCAAAAGCCCACTGTCCGATCGAGGTCACGCTGATGGGGATCTCAATGCTCTTAAGATCGCTGCAGCCGTTAAAAGCATCTTCTCCGATGGAAGTCACGCCGTCGGGGATCGCGCTGTTTTTGCAGCCGAAGAGCAACGTGTTTGAATCGGTTACGATCAGGCAGTCTCCGTCGCTGTGATAGACGGAATTCCTTTCGTCGGCTGTGATATGTTCAAACCCGCCGCAATTTCCGAACGCCCGACTGCCGATCGATACTACGTCCGCGGGGATCCTCAATTCTCCCGTCAAACCGCTGCAACCGTAGAAAGCATCTTTCCCGATCGAGGTCACGCTTTCGGGGAGCTCCAATTCTCCCGTCAGCCCGCTGCAACCGCTGAATGCATAATTGGGAATGGTCTTTACATTGTTTCCGAAGGTCAGGTCGCTCAATTTCTCGCAACCCGGAAAGATATTTTTTTCAACTACGGGTGGCATCGTCGGGTTGGTACAATTCACCGCATTCCAGATGACACTCGTAAGCTCGGTGCAGTCTTTGAACGCAACATTTTCGATTGTGGTCACATTTGCGGGGATCTCGATGCTCGTGATCCCAGTGCAACCTTGGAATGCTCCACCCCCGATCGAGGTCACGCTGTCGGGGAGCTTCAATTCTCCTGTCAGCCCTGTGCAACCCCGGAACGCACCACTTCCGATCGAGGTCACGCTGTCGGGGAGCTTCAATTCTCCCGTCAGCCCGCTGCAACCGCTGAATGCACCATTGTTTAACCCTGCCCGAACACTCAAAACGAAAACAGACAGGTGAAACATCGGAAAGACAAGAACTTATTTTTTGGCCTTTCGAGGTGTCGTTGTACCACAGAATGAAGCGGCAAGTCAACGGAAAAAATTATTGCTTAAAATACGGAACGGAAAAACGGTCGTACTCGATAATGAGTACGGCTTTTTTCTTATGCTCGAAAACTCAAATTATCCAAGCCGTCGAATGCAATATTTTTTTCTGTTCGTTGACTTCCGAGAGGCTGTACTCAAATGCTTCGGGATATGTGCTTCCTTCGGTGGTACTTAGCCACCTTGCCGAAAGGCAAAAAATAAAAAAATAAGGAGTAAAAAAGAAGGATGAAAAAAGTAGTGTTTTCGGTTATCAAGGCAGGAAGAAATGAGAAAAGAATGTCCGGAGTCGGTTATATCACGGAAACGGATTTATTGATCCCTGCCATCAGCCAAAAGGGAAAGCCGTACATACGGGTATTTGAGGATTGTATCAAGTACTGCCACAAGATCGCAAAAGAACACGACGAATACAAAGGTACGTTCTACGAACTTCGAGAAGTCGAATTTGAAACACGAAACGGTTCTGGATACGAAACGCGAGAAGTCGAAATTACCTACTACATTTGGTTCAAACTCGCAGATTAAGGAGATACGGAGATGTACGAATACGAACACTTTGACGGATACGATTACACGACATTCGATATAATAGCAGCCGACCTCGACCGAAGGCTGATCACGGTGGCTGTTACATATATCGGGAAGATAAGCGTTGTCACCTATGACTTATACGAAGATAGAAACGGACTGTACTTTGAGTATACTCGGCATCTTTTTGATAGTGAATTTTAATATAATCTGCGAAATTTCGCTTGAACCGCTGCTCCACATAATCTTTAACTTTCTTAGGCTCGGCACTGGAAGGTCTATGTATCAAAAAACTGACCGATGATTTATCGATCTTAAAGTAATCTAACAGATCCTGTAAAAACCAACAAGAATGCAAAGCCGTATGATTGCAGTTTATATAAAAACCGCCATTGATAGGTTTATAATTCGTTTTTTCTTCTAACGAAAACATTTGAGCTTTCGTCCACGGGCATTTGAACTCTAATAGTTTCTCACGATATTCAGGGAATAAATCAAGCAGGAGTTCTGTCGTTCGACAGAGCAGATTTCCCCAAGAATGTTCTTCAATGGCGCGCCCAAGAATATCCAACTGATACGGTGTTGTATTTTCCAATGAATAATCACGCTCAGTTAAATCTTCAATGTAATAACGCCGTTTTCCATCAAAGACGACATTCTCAAACACTTCAGCCTGTTTCGCATTAAATAATTCGACCAACAGCGTCTGCGCAGCCAATTCTTCTAATGCCGCCTGCTTGTCGCTCATATCGACGGAATCATACACGTCATCTTCAATACTCATATCAGATCCCCTTGTCTAACTCAAGTAAATGTTTATAAAAATTGCCATTGGAATATTTATACTCTGCATATAGGAATTTTGTTCCTCGATCAATATGCGCTTTCAAATACTTCGGGAAATAAAGGTTGTCATCCAATTTCTCACCGGAGTGGCTGATAATCAAAGCCTTAAATATATCATCATATTCTCCCGTAATTGTTTGCCTATTCAATTCTAATCCGTCACCGTCACTCTCAAAATCTTCTTCTGTGAGATGATCCGAATTGCGCAACGACAAAGCAATGGCAATTTTATTTTCCTCTTTAAGGATTTGAGCATTCAGCTCTTTCCAATCGGCTAAACCTATACCACCGTTCTTCGTATAATCTGCCTGTAAAGAGCGCATCTGAATTTGGCAGAGATCGATTTTATTCTCCAATTCACGAATTTCGTCTTGCAACAAATTATACTTCACTTCTTCTCGCTCACAGGTAGCACGCGCCTCTAAAAAAGAATCATAGGTACTATTCTTTACATCTGTCTTTTTGATATTACGAGCAAAGTTTTCGACCATTATAGACAATGTGTCAAGGCCGTACAATTTCAGGAAGGCATTCCTAAAATTTTTATTTCCATCAGAGCCTAAAAAGAACTCCGCGATCGACTCCCCATCAAAGAAATAAAAATTAAACATATCAGGAGGAATAACGGAAAGCAAATAATTGATAAAGTCATCTTCCTCTTGCCCAATTATAAGGTCGCCATTCTTTCTAACATTAAAATATTCGGAAAACGTCTGCTTGATTTTTTTCCATTCTCTATGCAATACATAATGGTTTATCTGCTTGCCATCATCAAAAACAAGTTCGATTTCAATGTATGCTTTTGCGGTATTGTCATAAAGCGTTTTTGTATTAACAAGCCCATTAACGATAGCAAAATATTCCTTACCGGGCGCATCAAACCCCCAAACCCTACTACCATACAAGCAGGTCTTAATTGCCTTAAAAAATGTAGTTTTTCCCGCACCGTTCTTGCCACCTATTAAGACAATATTTTTGTCCTTTGCGATGGTAATATCAAATGTGTTTAAGTCGATGTAAGGACCGATATTAAAAAGGGTTATTCTTTTAATCTTCATCTTTCAATCCTTCTTTTACTGCATCATAATGTATCCATTCTTCGCTAAGTAACCGATCAAACTCCTTTTTGAGCTTTGAGGACTTAGCAACATATTTATTTGAATTGATCATAACAATCAGCTTGGTTATCAATTCAAACGGTATTTCCGAATCCTCGGCAGCCACCTGTAATGTCCGAATAATTTCGGCATCGTATAACGGTTCTTTATATTCGTCCCAAACCAAACGCTTGCCAAATACATCGTAATATAAATCAACCAATTTACGACGGGACAAGTCGCCCTCCAAATCCCATAGGGTGTCGATCATTTTGAGTTCTTCATTAGTTATAAGTGTAAAGCCTGTGTCCTTTTGAAGCCGAAGAAGGCGTTTTAATATTTCTTGTCTTGCGGACATTTTGAAAGGTCCAAATCCATATTCTCCATTGGCTTTCTGATACACCTTGCCATTGCGACGTTTGCTATCTCTGAACTCAGGATTTTGGCGAATACTCACGAGCCAATTGCGAAATTCGCGCAACGGAATGAGTTCTGTTGCGCCGCCATCAATAAACCTTTGCAAGGATTTATCTTCCTTGACGATAGTACAACACCAACAACCAAACCTTGAGTTTCCGGTAACGGGGATTTTGTCTTTATCGATCTGTCCTACAACGCTCTGTTCTTCGCCTAAATCTACGCCTTGATATAAACTAAAGAGATACTTCATATCAACGCCCCAAGCGGAGATACCATTATCTTTTAACAGATGAAGAACTTCACCGACTCGTTGTAGCTCGCCACATAGAGCGTAAAGTAAGGTTTTTCGCCGTCAAAGTCTACGGGAAGCGCAACATCCTTGCCGGGGTGAATAAGTCCCAGCGCGTCCAACATGACGTTTTCAACGCCGGTAAGACTTGTCACCGTAAAGCTGTCCTCGCCCTTGTCGATTCGGAAAAGCAGACCCGCCTTCTCGCCCAACTCTTTCCATGAGGTATGCTTGCCGTCCACCGTATAATCAAAGTCCTGCTTTTCGTTCGGCAGGATCTTGACGATATAGTCCCGTTTCTCCGTCTTGCCGACGTCAAAGGTGTAGTGAACCTTGTAGGTGACGGGAGTGCCTGCATAGACCACATCCGAGGTTTCCGAAGCAAGGATATTCTTGCCGTCCTTTTCGATATAGAACGTCTTGAAGTCCTCATTCCCGCCGTTGGTGAATGCCAACACGATCCCTATGATACCCGCCAGCAACAGGAAAATCAGAACAGCGGCGATAACTTTTGTAGCTGTTTTCATAAATGCCTCCTTTGATAGATCGAGGGGGATGTCGCCATCCCCCTGCGTCTGGCTTAGTAGTAGAGAACGGCTTTATCCACCGACACGCTGTCTGCTTTGACGTCAACGAACTCACCGATGCAGAACGTTGTTTTCTTCGTCACGGAAATCGACGCCTGCGAACAAGAGAGCGTGAACGTCACATTGAACAGTTTTCTGTTTGTTACTTCCGTTCCATAGGCTTTATAGTCCGCAAGCAGCTGGGAAACCGTGTACTTCGTGTATTCGGGAGGTGTGCCGCGCCCCGATCTGTATCGGTAAAGATTCTCCGTCAGAA
>CANQUY010000051.1 GCA_947627125.1 uncultured Clostridia bacterium | reverse complement strand
CTTTTCCTTGACGCCGACGACGAGATCTGCCACTTCGGCGATCTCGCTATCGGAGGAGGCTTTCCCGTCGATAGTGTCCTTGACGCCGTCGATAAGCTCCTTGATGCCCTCGCTCTGAGGATCTGTATTGAGCCCGTCGAGAAGTTTGCCGACTTCCTCGGCGAGAGCCTCATTCCTCTCGGAAACGCTCTTTTCGCTGTCCGTCAGCTTGCCGACAGCTTCATCCGCCGTATCGGCCTCTTCACCCTTGATGAGCTTGTAACTGTCGTAATATTCCTGTACGGCCTTCGCGCCCGCGACGACTGCGGAAATGTCTGGCACTTGATTGCCGTCTGCGGCCAATTCGCCGACTGTACCCTGTAAGCCGTTTTCGCCAAGGTGATCTTTTGCCTTTTCGGAGGCGGCATCCTTTACGGCCTCGGCGAGAAGTTCTTGAACGGCTTCCTTGAGAGCTTCATTGACGCCCTGCTTGTTCTCCGCGGCCTGTACCTTATCGGCGAACGCCTCTGCGTCCTCTTCCGAAATGGCTTTGCCCGTGATCTCTGCGTAGGCCTCGCCGAATTCCTTCTCCGCGACCGCCGCAAACGCCTTGCGTTCGAGCTCCTCTTCCGCCGCGGCCTCCTTTGCCTTGAGCGCGGCCTGTGCCTCTGCACTGTTGCCATCTGCAACGAGCTCGTCGAGTTTGGCAAGCTGCTTTATGAGCTCTTCCGCAAGAGCGGTCTTGCCGCTCTCGGACATTTTTTCGCCGTCCGACGTCATGAGTTCGTCGTACTTCTTCTGAAGATCGGTCTTTTCTTTAAGACCGACGACGAGGTCTGCAACTTTGGCGACTTCGTCATCGCCGCCCGCCTCGGAAACGGCTTCTTTGGCAGCGTCTACGAGGGCATTGACTCCCGTATTCTCTCCATCGCCCTTGACATTTTCGAGAAGTTTTCCGACTTCTTCGGCAAGGGTCGCATTCTTCTCGGCAACGCTCTTTGTGCTGTCTTCCAACTTGGCGATAACGCCTTGGACCTCTTCGTCATCCAAATCGGCCTCGCTGCCCGTGAGGATCTTGTAGCTGTCGAGATATTCTTGAACGGCCTTGGCCCCCGCCACCGCCGCGGATAGGTCGGGAACGAGTTTGCCCTCTGCCGCAGTCGCGCCATTGACGGCCGCCTGCAAGCCGCTTTCGCCGAGATATTTCTTTGCCCTTTGGGAAGTTGCCTTTTCGGCCTCTGCCGCAAGCAGATCCTTCACACTGCTCTTGAGCGTATTGACAACGGCGTTTTTGCTTGTGTCATCCTGCACTGCGTCATGGAACGCCGCCTTGGCCTCTTCGGTGATGGGACTGCCCGTGATCTCGGCATAGGCCTCAGCGTATTCCTGTTCGGCGACCGCCGCGGCGGTCTTGAGTTCGAGCGAGGCTTTGGCAGATTTCTCCTTGATCGCAAGGTTGGACTGCATCGACGCGCTGTCGCCGCCATTTTCGACGGCGGTATCGATGGCGTCGAGGTGCTTTTGGAGCTCATCCGCAAGGGCTTGTTTGCCGCTTTCGGACATGCTTTCGCCGTTTTCTGCCATGAGTTCGTCGAACGTATTCCGAAGGCTAACTTTCTCCTTGACGCCGACGACTTGATCCGCAGCATTGGCGACTGTGGAATCACCGCCCGCCGCGGCAACTGCTGCTTTGGCGTCCTCAATGAGTTGATTTGCTTCTTCGCTCATGCCTTCGCTCTTGAGGCCGTCGAGAAGTTTGCCGACCTCTTCGGCGAGCTTTTGGTTCTTCTCAGCCACCGTCCCTGCGCTCTCCAGAGCGTCAACGATCGTATCCTGCGCTTCGGTCGCCTCCTCGCCCTTGAGGATCTTATAGCTGTCGTAATATTCCTGTACTGCCTTTGCGCCTGCAACTGCCGCGGAAACGTCGGGTACAGCATTAGCGTCTGTGAACAGGGCAGAAACTTCCTCCTGCAGGCCGTTTTCGCCGAGATATTCTTTCGCTTTTTCGGAGGTGGCGTCATTTACGGCTTCCGCGAGAAGTTTCTGCACGGCTTCCTTCAAAGCATCATTGACGCCCTGTTTGTTCGCGGCGGCCTGTACCTTGTCGGCGAACGCCTTTGCGTCCCCTTCCGAGATGGCTTTGCCCGTGATCTCGGCGTAGGCGTCGTTGAATTCCTTCTCCGCCTCGGCGGCAAATGCCTTAAGTTCGAGCGCGGTGATGCCCGCTTCCTCGGCGGCCTTGAGAGCGTCCTGCGCCTCTTTGCTGTCGCCGTTCTTGACGATTTCGTCGATCTTCTTGAACTGTTCTGCAAGCTCCTTATCGAGAGCGGCCTTGCCGCTGTCGGACATGTTGTCGCCCTGTGCCGCTACGAGTTCGTCGTGCTTCTTCTGAAGATCGGTCTTTTCTTTCACGCCGACGACTTTATCGGCAACTTCGGCAACTGTGGAGCCGTCGCATGCGTCCGAAACAGCCTTCTTGGCTGCGTCTGCGAGTTTGTTGACTTCTGCGTTCTGCCCGTCGCCCTTGAGATCGTCGAGAAGTGCATTGACAGCCTCTTCGAGTTTCTCATTCTGCGCCGCGGCGTCCTCAGCGCCCTTGATGCCGTTGACGGTGGTATCCTGTGCGTCTGTTGCCTCTTCGCCCTTGATGAGCTTGTAGCTGTCGTAATATTCTTTAACGGCCTTGGCACCTGCAACTGCCGCGGAAATGTCTGGAATGGCCTCGCCATCCGCTGCGGTTGCGTCGTTGACTGCTTCCTGTAAGCCGCTTGCGCCGAGGTAATCTTTTGCCTTTTGGGAAGTTGCTTTATCTGCCTCTGCCGCAAGCAGTTTCTTTGCCTCGTCCTTGAGCGTGCTGACAACAACATCTTTGCTTGTGTCATCCTGCACTGCGTCATGGAATGCCTGTTTCGCCGCATCCGTGATGGGACTGCCCGTGATCTCGGCATAGGCCTCGGCGTACTCGAGCTCGGCGAGATACTTCGCCTCTGCAAGTTCGAGAGCCGCGATCGCATCCGTTAAGGCCTCCGCCTTGCCGTTTGCTTCTGCCTCGTCGATATCGCCAAGTCCGCTCTCAAGGGCGGCGTCGAGGGCCGCTTTCAACCCGTCGAGTTTCTCCGCAAGCCCTTCGTTGCGAGAAACGATCTCGTCGTACTTCCTCTGAAGGTCGAGCTTTTCCTTCACGCCGAGGACAGCGTCGGCCGCTTGGGCGACGTGCTGAGCCTCGTTGCCCGCTGTTTCGGCATCTTCCGCGGCCTTCTTTGCGCCGGTGATGATTTGATTATCCTTATCGGTATATGCTCCTTCGAGCAACTTTCCGACTTCTTCGGCGAGCTTTGCGTTTGCGGCCTCGATCTCGGTGGAACCTTCCGCGGCCGTTGCCCCGACGATCGCCTCGATCGCGGTCTGAACGTCCGCCTTGATGTTTCCGTCAGTGTCGAGAGCTTCTTCGCCGTAGATATTCTTGTATGCCTCGAGATATTCCGCCACGGCCTTGAGGTTCTTGAGGGCGGCGACGTCGTCCTCATCGAGAGCCTCGAAGCTATCGACTTTGCTCTCCATATACTTTTCGAGCGCGATATCGGGCTGCGCAAAGCCTTCGAGAAGGGCCTTGATCCCGTCCTGTGTGGCCTTCATGGCTTCTTCAGCGTCAGCGGCTTTCTCAATGGCCTCCATAACGCCCTGTGCGGGTGCGGAAGCGGTATCCGCGGCCGTGCCCTCGATCGCAAGGTAGGCTTCGAGGTAGAGATGTTCAGCCACACCCTTGCCGATGATACGGTCGAAGTCGGCTTCAGCCGTTTTCGGATCATACCCTTCTTCCGTCTGGGCCTTGGTCATGTGCTCCGTGAGCGAATCGGTAAGTTCTTCCTTCCGTGCATCGGAGAGCTTTGCAAGCGTATCTTCAGTCGCCTTTTGATTGTAGGAATATTGAACGTCGAGCACATTGCCCGTTTTTTCAACAAAGCTCTTGAGCTCGTTGACAGCTCCTTCAACGCTCCCCTCGGCGGGGTTCAAATCGTAATCTGCGACCTGATTTGCGAAGAAGTCGATCGCTTCCTGATATTTTTCCTGCCCCGCTTCGTCAATTCCTTTTTCGGCGAACCAATCGTTTGCCTTTTGGGCGATCTCGGCCGAAATGGCTACCTTGTAGGCATCGATCAAGGCCTTATAGTTGTCCATGGCATAGGCAGCCGCCACGGCGTCTTTGCCCGCCATGGTGTTGTAGCCCTCGATGGCCGCAATCAAATCCTCGGCATCTGTGCTGCTAAGGCCCGTCCCCTCTTCTCCGACCTTGGCGAGAATGCCTGCATTGCTCTTCTGCCACTCGGCATAGAGGGCATAGGGATAGCTTTGAAGAACGTCCTGATAGCCATCCGAAACAAGCGCCTGCAATCTCTCGCTGAGAGCTTCATAGGCATTCTTTACGGCTTCGTGCTCTGTAACGCTTGCCGAACCGACATTTCCATCCGTCCAGAGTTTGCCTTCGACGGCGGCATATGCTTCGTTATATGTATTGAGATTAGCTTTCTCTTCGGAAGTGAGCGCCGAAAGGGTGCCCCGTTCTGCGTAAGGGCCTGCAAACGCCGTCACATTGCCTGCCTCGTCCTTTGCGGCAGGGGTGCGGGCGACGACGGTATACTTTTTGCCGTCGGCGGAAATTTCAAAGGTCACCTTGCCGTCCTCGCCGCAAGAGATCCACCCGTCGCCGACATAGTTGCCCTCTTCGTCCAAAAGACGGTACTCAAGGCCGCTCTCGCCTTCGATCGTGAGTTTGGCGCCTGTTTCGCTCTCTTCCACGGCGGAGAGGCCCAACTCGCCGACCTTGCCCGAAACGACCGCGCCGCGCTCGCCGATATCGATCTTGCGCTCTTCGCCGTCGATTTCGACTGTGATAATTCCGTCCTCGTATTTGATATCATTGGGAAGCTCACAGGGCGAATCTGCGGGGAAATCTTTCCACTGTCCGTCCGTGGCGAGATATCTTGCTCCCGCGGAAACGGTGATTTGCAGGTTTTCAGGCTTGAACTGCACAACGGCCAGCGTCTTGGCAGCCGTGGGAGTGAGTTCAACCTCTGTTTCGCCATAGCTGAAGGTGATGCCGTCGATCTTGGCGGAACCCTCTTCATACTTCAAAACGTATTGCCCTTCCTCATTCTGCGTGAAATCATAGTTCTTGCCGCCGATCGTGACGGACATGCCCGTGATGTCGGGGTCGAAACCTTCAAAGATCATCTCGCCGGGCTTGGTCTGCGAAACGGAGAGGCCATACTGCGCCGAACGGAGTTCCTCCTTGCCGTCCTCATTCGTCGTCTTATAGTAATATGTACCGCTGAAGCCGTCGGAGCCGATCTCGTTTGCGGGAGGCGTTACCTTATCGAGGCCGCTGCCCTGTGCAACGTTGCCGTTCGGGCGGTTTTCGTTGACGTCGAGGGTGAGGTCGCCGCCCGTGTACCCTTCAACATTGATGAACGGGTCATAAGGTTTCCCCTCCTCTCCTTCCTTATAGGCGGTGCAGGGATCGTCGATATGAACATTGCCCGTAATCGTGGGGGCTTTCTCGATATGGAGCGCGCCCGCCTTCTCGTTCTCGACATAGGGGATCGCACCCGCGTTGGAGTGGAGAATGTCCTCTTCGCCGTATTTGTTATAGAGGTAGAGCGCGTTCTCGTCTGCGCCCGCGGTTATCTTGCCGCCCGAAACGGTAAGGTTTGCCCCCTCTTCCACGGTGAGAACGCCGAGGTCATTGAGGGAGTGGTTCTTCTCGATCGTGCCGCCTTCGACCGTGGTGGTCGCGTCGCCATAGACATTTTGAATGGCTGCGCCCTTGGTCTGCGAAACGTTCCCCGTGATGCTTGCGCCGTCCTTGATGGTGACGGAGGGCAGGCTATCTCCCGCTATGCCGTTTTTGTCAACGTTCATGATCGCGCCGCCCTCACGGGAGTAGCAATCCTTGATCGTGCCGCTCACGGTGAGCCGGCCCGTGCCCTCGTTGCGGATGCCGCCGCCGTAGTTTTCGGAACCGAACCCTTCGCCGGGGGCTGCATGATTGTTATCGTTATTCTGAATGGTCGCGCCCTCGCCGACGGTGAGCTCACCTGCGTTGACGATGACGGGCGCGTGCGCCACGACGCCTCGGTTGTTGTTCTCGGCGGAACCCGCTCTGCCGTTCTCGTCCTTGATTTTGATCTTCGTGTCGGTTCCCCAGTCTTTATAGTCTGCGCCGACTTCCTTCGACCAATCTGCGCCGCCGTCGAGGATGACGTTGCCGAGGGTGAGCTTGCCCTCCACCTTGATCATCTCCTCGGTGAGCGTTCCGCCGCGGACGACCTTGGTAGTCGTGCCGTAAGTATATTCGGGGACTTCGCTCTCGAGGTCGGTCAACTTGTGCTCAGACTTCTCGCCGTCATAGTAATATGTAAAATGGCCTTCGTTATCTGCAACGCGGACTGCCGATTCAAAGGTGATATCAACACCCGCAGGGATCTCAATCGTGTTGTCGATCGTGACAGGCTCGGGCTCTTTGGACTCCTTTTGATTGAAGTACTGCACGAGATAGATCGTGCCAGTTCCGCCATTTGCTTGAATCCATGCAATCGCTTCCTCGATGGAGAAGCAATCATGCGTGTTGCCCTCGCCGTCAATGTACATTGCAACAACGTCCTCAGAACTTGCGAGCTGGAGATTGTTGCTTGCAGAATCGGGTTTGAAAGTATACCCTGCGTTCTTGACGCGGAGGGCCGATTTCAACGCATCGGCCGTGTTACCCGCGCCCTCTGCATTGACGACATAGCCAAAATTTGCGCCTTCCCCTTCGAGCTGCGCCTTGGGGTCCGCAAATTCAACGGTGAGTTTTGTGTCGCGTGCGATTTCGCCCGAGACCTTGACGGAGCTCTGCCCGACAAGGCCGATCCCGTCGCTGAGGCCGCCGAACGCGTCGGACGTAACGGTCACAGACTGGCCGCCCGCAACGACAACGCCGTTGCCGAACGTCTTGCCGCTGTTATTGGAAACCGTGACGCCGCTGCCAAGGGTGACTTCGCCGCCCGCGACGTAAATCGCGCCGCCCTGATTCGTTGCGACGTTGCCTTTGGCGTTCAAAGTGCCGTTGCTTGCGTCAAACGTGCCGCCCGAAACAGCGATCGCGCCGCCGTTTTCGGCTTCGCAGTTCGTCATGGTGACGTCTGCGTCCTCTCCAACGGTGACGCTGCCGCCCGTGATATTGAGCGCACCGCCATTCCCATCCGCCTTGCAGCCGTCAAAGGTGACGTTGCCGCCGAGGGTGACGTCGCCATTTGAAACTTCAATGCCGCCGCCTGTGAAGGTGACTTCCCTTTCCGTCTTGAGCGAACCGCCGCTGACTTTGACCGCCGCACCGCTGCCGTTCGATTGAATTGCAACGTTTTGCAGTGTGACATTGCCCTCTTTCACGTTGAATGCGGGGGCAACCGACGAAAAGATTTGGCTGCCCGAATCGCCGATGAGTGTGAGGCCGTCGGGAAGATCTACGGAGGAATCGATCGCTGCATTCCCTCTCACATGGATCTTAGCAGGATTTCCCGCTGCGTTGATTGCATCCTGTAAGCTCTCGTAGACGATATCTTCGTTGCCATCTACATAGAACCCCTCGCCCGCCTCAAGATTGACATTAAAGATGAAAGTCTTTTCCTCGAGATTATCATTGCCGGGGACTATGACGGTCACCTGAGCAGAAACTGCGTTCTGCGTATTGCGCGTGACCTTGAAACCGTACGGTTCGCTCTCTTTTGTAACGGTGATAGGAGCCTCGCCACCTGTAAAAGGAGCTCCATCCTCTTGCGTAATGGTAATTTGTAAATCTGCGTCTTTGTTGACGAGTGCGTCATCCGTAATGTTGAACGGAACGACCGTTTCCTTCTCTGTAATATCGAGAGGTTTGTCGCTCGTATCGTAATCAAGGCCGAGGGCCTGTTGAGCCTTGCCCACCGTCCAATAGACAGTCCTCGGCTCCGTGGAACCGTCCGACCATGCAAAGCCCTCTTTAGGGGTGACGGTTGCCGAATAATTCCCCGCTCCGTTGCCCTCGGGAGAAATAGTCCCTACCGTCCAATATTGGTTATCCTCGATGGGGCAAGGCAGCTCTTTGCCTGTGTATGTACCGGTCTTTTTGCCGGGCGACGTCGTGTAGTCGTTGAGTTTTTCTTCAATGTTTGTGGGAATGGACTCTGTCTTAGGGCTCGTAGAAATGTTGGGGTCTGTCTTACTGTTTGTTGCACCAGGCGTACCACTTGCATCGACTGTGACGTAGCGGACGCCTAATGAATATGCAGTGAAATACGCTCTTCCTTCATCGTCCCATTTGAGCCAACCACTATCGTCAATGGGAAGGAAAAGGCTGCAAGTTCCCTTTGCTGACCCGTTAAGCTTTTTGTAAAATTCGGAAAGCTTAACCTGCTTCCCCATTGTTATCGGTATCATGTCTACGCCCAAGTAAGTGGGAATTCCCCCAGTACTGATGGCGCCAAAGGGGATATATAAATTCCCATTCACCGACAACGCATAAATCGATGTTTGAATCCTATAGGGACCAGTCGCATTTGAAATATTGCTCTCGGTATCCCAATACCAGTATCCGCCATTGGTATTAGAAGAATAGCTGATAGTACTCGGATTCTTTTTGAAATACATTGTTGTCAGGGAAGAATTCGAGAACTTTTTATTTGATCCTCTATACTCGCTTGTTGTTGACGCTGCACTATATGTACTATAATTACCAGGAATATTGACTGAATTAAATGACCATGAATCGATTTTTATGCCCGTATCATTGATAAGATCGATGGCGGTGAGCGTCGTCGTGATCTTTGTTGAATTGGCCGCAGAGGCCTCCTTCTCTCCGACCATGGGCAAACCGATGCCAAGCGCAACGCCTGTAAACATCAGCAGCGCCATTGTCAAAAGTGCGACCTTCTTGAGAAAACTTGTTGATTTTTCTTTCATCAGATACTCCCTCATTGCTAATTTTTTTCTTACTGAACTTCTATTTTTGAGTGAGCAATTACTCACCATATTGCCTCAAAAAAACGTCTTTTTCTCCCCTTTTTTGAGGGAAGGTCAGACGGTTTTTTTTGTGCGGTCACGGGTTCCCGAGGCCCGTGGGTGTTGGCATGACGACGCCCAAGATGCCTTGGGAGATGAGCCTCCAAATCTCTTCATAGCTCTCCTCCGTGCGAGGAAGTTCGCCGCGGATGATGCGCTTGGCGAAGATACCCGACGTATCGAGGACATACATCCACAGGTGTGCCCCGCTCGAGCGTTCGGTGAAGCGGGCGCGGGTGTTGATATTGTGGACGATGGCGGCGAAGTATTTGAAATAGGTGGCCGCGGCCTCGTCGTCGTGCTTCATGACCTCGCGGATATACGGGGAATCGCGGTAGTCGAAATAGTAGATGGTGCGATAGTCGCCGTTCACCAAAAATTCAAAGTAGGTAAACCACAGGGCGCGGATGGCGGCGTACATATCCTGCGGGGAGGTGATGGGCGGAAGGGTGAAGTTGCGGAAGAGCGCGGCGACGCGCATGTGAAAGCTCTCGAAACAGGCGTAGAGGAGATTTTCTTTGGTTTCAAAATATTTGTAGATGAGGGCCTCGGAAACCCCCATTTTGGAGGTGACCTGTTTCATGGCAAAGCCGCCCAATCCGTTTTGGGCTACAATTTGCATTGTGGTATCAATAAATTCTTCCTTTCTACCCACTTTCACCATTGATATCATTATATAACTTGTCAATTTAAATGTCAAGCCTTATTGCAATATTCATACAAAGTTTTTTAAAAGGCCGCCGACCGCTCGCCCGACCCGCCGTTCCAAATGCGTCATCCTGAGCGTAGTCGAAGGATCACCGCAGCAACAATAAGGTGATGGTTCGACTTCGCTCACCATGACGTGATTCAGAATGGCCGAGCGGGACACCATGAGCGCGGGGGCCCGTACCGCCGCGTCATTCTGAGAAACGGAGTAAGAACAAAGTCAAGGTGACCTAACCCGAAGAATCTCGCGGCGAATGTCCGTAAAGCATGCGGCGAGAAGAGTACGGCTCCCGTAGACTGCGTTGTGCTCCCCTTCTCAGCGTGACGCCGCTACGGACCCCCGTACCCGCCGCGTCATTTCACCCGACCCGCCGTTCCAAATGCGTCATCCTGAGCGTAGTCGAAGGATCACCGCAGCAATAATAAGGTGATGGTTCGACTTCGCTCACCATGACGTGATCAGAATGGCTGAAGCGGGACACCATGAGCGAGCGGGGCAAAGAAAAAATCGTGCGATTCCGCTTTACTTTTGGAGCACGATTTTTTATAATAATGCTATGAGCTATGAAATTTTCTTGAAAAAGGGCGAAGAGAAACGCATTGCCGCGGGGCATCCGTGGGTGTATGCCAACGAGGTCGCCCGTATCGAGGGCAAGGATAAGAACGGGTCGCTCGCCACGGTCAAGAGCTTCGACGGCCGCTTTCTCGGCAAGGGATATATCAACCACGCCTCCAAGATCCTTGTCCGCATCTTCATCCGCGGAAATGAGGAGGACGGCAAGGCCCTCTATCTCGAGCGCATCCACGCGGCGAACAGCTATCGCACGTCGCTCGGGCTCAAAGACGCCTACCGTGCCGTGTTTGCCGAAGCGGACAATCTCCCCGCCCTCATCGTCGATAAATACGGGGATTACCTCTCCGTGCAGTTTCTCTCCCTCGGCGTGGATCAGCGCAAAAAACTCATTGTGGAGGCCCTCGTCGAGGAGTTCTCCCCCAAGGGCATCTATGAGCGTTCGGACGTCGCCGTTCGCAGGAAGGAGGGGCTCGGGGAAACTGCGGGCGTTCTCTACGGCGAGGTGCCCGACGAAATCGTCTTTGAAGAAAACGGCCTCAAGATGGCTGTGGACGTGAAAAACGGCCAAAAGACGGGCTATTTTCTCGACCAAAGGGAGAACCGCCTCGCCGTGCGGCGATATGCAAAGGGAGAAGTCCTCGACTGCTTCTGCAATAGCGGCGGGTTCTCCATGAACTGCGCCCTCTCGGCAGAGCATGTCACCTCTCTCGACGCCTCCGCCCGTGCGCTTGAGAGTGTGAGGCGGAATGCCGAGCTCAACGGATTTCACAATATCGAAACGGTATGCGGGGACGCGTTCGACCTCCTCCGCGCCTATCATGCGGAAGGGAGAAAGTTCGACCTTGTCATTTTAGACCCGCCCGCCTTCTGCACGTCTG
>CANQUY010000050.1 GCA_947627125.1 uncultured Clostridia bacterium | reverse complement strand
CCTACCCCCGCCCCAAGGAGGGGGCTCTGACTTCGTTCCGCTCTCCCCAAGGAGGGGGCCCTTGCTTCCCCTCTTAGGGGAAGTACCCCGAAGGGGGGATAGGGTTCCATAACCCCTCAGTCACGGCAAGGGCGCCGTGCCAGCTCCCCTACAAGGGGAGCCAAGGGCGGACTTCGTTCAAGGGCGCCGTGCCAGCTCCCCTACAAGGGGAGCCAAGGGCGGACTTCGTTCAAGGGCGCCGTGCCAGCTCCCCTACAAGGGGAGCCGAGGGACCCTCTTAAATCCCCCCACCTCAATTTTTCATTTTCAATTTTCCATTCAAAAAATCCCGCACTTATGCGCGCATAAGTGCGGGGTTTTGCATTTTTCGTTTAGCCCTCGAGCTTGCCGCCCGTAAGGGTCGAATAGTTGTTCATGAACATTGCCATGCTGCGCGTCGTGTTCGCGTCCGAGCCGAGCGTCGTGATCGTGAAGCCCGACTTGTTCTGGTCGCCCAGCCATGCGGGACGGACGACGCCGTAGAACTCCTTGTTGCCGCTGTCTGCGTTCTTTGTGCCCTTGAGCGTTGCGTCGAAGGTGAACTTGATATACCCGCCGCCGTACATCTTCCATGTGCCGATCTTGGTCCCGTTCTCCTCGGTGATGGTGTGCTCCGCCGTCAGATAGACATTGCGGGAAACGTTCTGAATGTTGGAGAAATCTCCGCTTTCCGTGTCGCGATGGTTGATCATGACGACCATTTTGAATTCATAGCCCTTGTCGTCCTTCTTCGTGTACTTCAGAAGTTCCTCTTCCGAAACGGACCTGTTGACTTCAAGGCTGTAGCGGTTGGGATTGATGACGATATGCCCGAGGCTGTTGAGATAATATTGGTGTACCTGCGTGAGGAAACTGTTGTTGTCCGTCTTGCTATAGGAGATACGGGTGATATACGCCGCGAGATCGACGCCGCTGTTTGTCGTGTAGAGGTCGTTGTGGCCGGGGAGCATGATATCATACTCGGTGACGCCTGCGGACTTATCCGCCCATTTGAACGCACCCATGTACTTGTTGCCGGAGTTGGAGGAGCTGTTGATCCCCGTATTTCTGACGACGCCGCCGCCGACCGAACGGTAGATCCCCCATACGTCCTCGCTTCTGCCGCCCCACATTTGATAGTTATCGCCGAGGCCGTCATAGGAGTGCATGGTGTAGTAATAGGTCTTGCCGCTGCCCTCGAGGAGGGTTTCGTTCTCGTCCATGATGGTCACGTTGTCGTGGCGGGCGATGACGGGAGCCTCCATGTTCGCCTTGGAGATATTCTTGCCGTAGTAATCGTGGGTATAGCCTACATTGTCGGAAGAGATGCTCTCGAAATCGTCCTGGATATCGTTGACATATCCGCGGATCTCGTCGTGCGTCTGCCAGCCCTTGCCGTCCTTCCGCATGCCCGTCTGAGGGTCGAGCTCGATCATGTAGTTGCCCGAGCCGAAGGAGCCGTATGCCATGTACATTTTCCCGTCGGTGTCATAGATGATCTGCGGGTCGATGCCGTTGACGTCCGCCTCTTTTTCGCCGCGCTTGATGGAGGACTGCATCAGAACGACGGGGTCGCCGTTCTTGTCCTTCACGGGTTTGAAGGAACCCGCCATCACGGACGGCGAATGATAGAGGAGGATACACGCGCGGGCGTAGTTGCCGCCGGGGAGCATCATGCCCTCTTTGTCCCCCGCGCCGTCCACAACGCAGGTGTAGAGCCAATAGCCGCCCGTGGGGCACGGGACGATGTCGGGCGCCCACCAGCTCGCCTTTGAAGAGTTGTAGTTCCCGCTGAGCGTGCCGTCATAGAGCCAATCGCCCGCCTTGGTGTTCACAAACTCCTCGTCGCGGTTCTTGTAGTTGAACGTTCTGCCCTCATACTTCCATGTGATGAGGTCTGTGGAGGAGTGGATCGCGTTGCCGTAATAAATTGTATTGCCCTTCGGGGTCGTATCCGCCCAGCCCGTGGAGAAGAGGTAATAGGTCGTAACGCCCGTGTTGGGATTGGTGACCTCGATAAAGGAAGGGTCGTGCGTGTTGCCGAGGAGGGTACTCGTCGCCTCGGCCTTATCGTCCGCAAGCTTGGTATACTGGTTGCCGGGATTTTCCACATAGGCGGGAGCAACGGTGAGTTTCCCAAAGCCGCCGTTCGCATCCTTGTAGATGATGGAGCCCGCGCCGACCGCCGTAAACACGCCCGTATTCGCATCATATGTTGCGATTTTTGTGTAATCACTTGCCCCCGTCAGCGTGAAAGCGGAGGTGTCGAGCCCCTTGGGTGCGGTGAACTTCGTATCGGCCTCGGAAAGCGAAATGCCGTCGTCGGGCAGGTTGTCATAGCAGATAACGCCGCTCGCTGCGGGCGTCTTGTCGGTATTGCCCTGGTTCGGGTTTTCGCCCTGGTTCGGGTTATTGCCCTGGTTCGGGTTTTCGCCCTGATTCGGGTTATCGCCCTGGTTCGAGTTGCCGAAATCGCAGGCCGCAAGCGAGAAGACGGAGAATGCTATCGCCCCCGCCATGAGCAGCGTAAGCCATTTCATGTGTTTCATGTTCTTTCCCCCTTAATTTTGATAGAACTATAAATCCATTATAAACCAACTACCTGAATTTTTCAAGCATTCTATGGGAAATTTCACAATTTTATTTTCTACACGGAAAACGCTGCTCCGCAGGACGTCGAAGGCGGGACCTCTGCCCCTCTTCCCCGAAAGCCCTCTCCCGCCGTTGCGCAGAGTTCCTCGGAAAGATTTTTGTCTTTCATTTCAATCGATCTCTTTCCGTTTCGTGGAACCCCACGAGAGAAATTTTTGCATATTTCATATACTGAATCGTGGAATAACGATAAGGTATTTCACGATAGCATGAAAACCAACGAAGCGATTTTAAAGCGTATCGAGGAGATATGCAAAGAAAAAGGAAACAACGTCTGTAAGGCGTGCTTAAACGGCGGCAGATCACCATCCGCTCTCTACGACTTAATGAAGGGAAGGACAAAATGTCCGAAAGTAACGACGATCAGGAGCTTTTGCGAGGGAGCGGGAATCACTTTATCTGAATTTTTTGACAGAGATTATTTCAACAACTTAGATGACGATGATTAGCGCAAAAAAGCCCGAAATCCGTAAGGACTTCGGGCTTTGCATTTCTATTTGGAACGCAACACAGATTTTGAGCACGGAAAACGCCGCCCCGAAGGGCGGCGTTTTCCTGAGAGAATATGAAAAATATGGAGTAAGCAAATTCACCTATCTCCCGATAGGTTGGCTCCATTATAATGCCGTAATATGTTCATTTTGTGAAAGACTTATTAAAATTTCATTAAATGTACTTTTTTACGAGCTGTTCGGCGACCCGAAGCCCGTCCGCCGCGGCCGACATGATCCCCCCTGCATAGCCGCAGCCCTCGCCGCACGGGTAGACGTTTTCCTTCCCCGCGGCCTGCAGCGTATCATCCCGCACAATGCGCACGGGAGAGCTCGTCCGCGATTCCACACCCGTCAAAAGGGCGTCGAACGCCGCAAAACCCCTGAGTTTTCTGTCCATATCGGGCACGGCGGCGCGGAGAGAGGAAACGACAACGGGCGGAAGATAGCTCTCGAGCGGGGCGAACGCCGTCCCCCGCGCATAGGAGGGCCTGACCTCGCCGAAGTAGTAGCTCTCCTTCCCTGCGAGGAAGTCCCCCATGAGCTGAACGGGCGCAAGGTACCCTCCCCCGCCCGCGAGATAGGCCGCGCGTTCGAGCTTTCGCTGGAATGCGACGCCCGCCAAGGGGTGGTCCGAGCCGAAGTCCTCGGGCGTAATTTGCGCAATAAGTGCGGAATTTGCGTTCCTTTCGTCGCGGGCAAAGTTGCTCATGCCGTTCGTGACGACGCCGCCCTCCTCACTCGCCGCGGGAATGACGACGCCTCCGGGGCACATGCAGAAGGTGAACGCCGCCCGCTCCCCCGCATGGGAAACGAGTTTGTAATCGGCGGGCGGGAGCCCCAGATATCCGCTCCCGTACTGCGCCTTGCCGATCTCCGATTGCAGATGTTCCACCCGCACGCCGACGGCGAACGGCTTCTGCCCGATGGAAAACCCGCGCGAGAGGAGCATTTCAAAAGTGTCCCTTGCGCTGTGTCCGATGGCGAGCACGAGCGCGTCCGCATCCTCCCGCACGCCGTTGACGGTGACGGATGCGAGCCTGCCGTCTTTGATCTCCACGTCGGTCAAGCAGGAAGAAAAGCGCACTTCACCCCCGTTTTCCAGCACATAAGTGCGGATTTTTTGTACGACGGCCCTCAGATTGTCGCTCCCGATGTGAGGCTTGTTGAGGAAGGAGATCTCCGCGGGCGCGCCGAATTTCACAAAGAGATCCAAGACTTCGCGGTTAAAAGGCGTATTCGTCTGCGTGTTGAGCTTGCCGTCCGAAAATGTCCCCGCGCCGCCTTCGCCGAACTGCACGTTGCTGTCGGGGGCCAAAATTCCGCACTTATGAAAGATTTCAACGTCTTTGACCCGTTCCTCCACGGGCTTGCCGCGCTCCAAGAGGATGGGACGGACGCCGTGGTCGAGAAGACGCAGGGCGCAGAAGAGCCCCGCGGGGCCCGTTCCCGCAATGTAGACGCGGGGGTTGCCCTTCACCCGTTCAAAGATGCGGGGCGGAGCCGTTTCAACGCGGTCCGAACATTCCACCGTATACACCCAGCGGATGTTTCCCTTGTCGCGTGCGTCGAGGGATTTTTTCAATATCTTGAAATACTTTACGGGCGCGTGGAGCTTTTTCTCGCAGATCTTGAGAAGTTTGCTCTCCCGTTCATGCGGCGCGAGGTGCAGATCGTTGAGTGTGAGCTTCATATCCCCTCCGAAACGGCATGGGCGGATGAAAAGGCCCATTGCAGATTGTACCCGCCGCAGACGCCGTCCACATTCAAGATCTCGCCCGCAAAAAACAGCCCTTTTTGCAGCATACTCATCAAATTTTCGTCCGTTTCTTTGAGCGGGATCCCGCCGCGGGTGACCTGCGCATAGTCAAAGCCGAGGGTCCCCGTCACCGTGAGCGGGAAGTTCTTCACGAGCGCCTCTCCCCCCTTTGCGGCGAGCATGCGCCCGAGGCCGCTGTGGACGACGCAGAGCATCCCGCCCCGCGAAACCGCCGCGCGGACCTTTTCTGCGGGAACGTCGGGGAGAAAGTCCAAAACCACCCTGTCCCCCTTTTCCGCATGGGAAGAGGCGCGGAACACGGCGTCGCCCGAGAGGCCGCTCTCGGTGAAGAGAACGTCGCCGCGGGTCGAAAAAATCTGCCTGTTTTGGCGTATAAGTGTCAAATTTGCGTCCACGCGGATCCCCTTGAGCCCCCTGACTTCCTTGGGATCGCAGCGGAGCTGCACGAGCGCGGGAGAAAGCGGCGTCACCGTGTGTCCGAAACCTTCCGCAAGCGCATATGCTGTACCGTCGGTGCCGAAATTTTTGGCCGCCTTGCCGCCCGCCGCGAGCACAACTGCGTCCGCACGCATCTGTCCGCCCGCCCATTTGATGCAAAAATCTTCAACATATGTGACGGAATTCACATGCGCGCCAAAGACGACGTCCACATGGAGCCGTTCCAATTCGCGGCGGAAGAGGTCGGTGACGGCGGAGGCCTGCCGCGAAGCGGGGTACACTCTTCCGCGGGCGTCGGGAAGAAAGATGCCGCCCATGCTCTCCAAAAATTCCACCGTGTCCCCTTCCGAAAAGCGGGAGAGCACGCGGGCGACCTTTTCTCTGTCATCCGAGAAGTAAAATTCCGCACTCATGTGCGTGTTTGTGACGTTCCCCTGCCCGTTTCCCGTTGCCGAAAGTTTCCGCCCGAGCCGTTCCCCGCGCTCGAGGATGGTGACGGAATTCCCCCGCCTTGCCAGCATGACGGCCGCGGCCATTCCCGCCGCCCCGCCGCCGATCACACAAATTTTCATCATATTTCCATGATACAGCAAGCAAATTTTTTTGTCAATGATTGACAGCCCCATTTTTTCGTGATACAATAGATTGTGATAAATAGATTGTGATAAGGAGAATTATATGTTATATCATTTAAATGCAACAACAGACACATCATTTTGGGATAACGTAAAGGCAAATCTGCCGCTTATCATTATTCTGGGTGCGGTCCTTCTTGCGATCATCGTGCTGGTGCTCGTCATGATCATCCGCACTGTGCAGAACAAGAAGCGTACCCGCCGCGAAATGGAAGAGGCCGCCTTTAAGCTCGCCAACGGTCCGCTCGACGAAGAGTACATGCCCGATCTTCCCGAAGAAGAGCCCGAAGAGCCCGCGCCCGCGGAAGAGGAAAAGCCCGTAGAAGTTCAGCCCGCGGAAGAAGTTCAACTTGAGGCGGAAGTTCAACCCGCAGAGGAAATTCAACCCGAGGCAGAACTATTTGCAGAGGAAACAAAACCCGAGGAAGAGGCGGAAACGTCCGACGGAACGGAAGCCTCCTCCGCGGAAGAAAAGAAGGAGGAACCTGAAATGCAGGAAAAGAAGCACGCAGAGCCTGCCAAGAAGCAGGAACCCGCAAAGAAGGACAATAAGCCCGTGAAGAAAGCGGAACCCAAGCCCGCGGCCAAAAAGGAAGAACCGCAGAAGGTTTCCGCGGCAAACGGCAAGTGGATCATCGAGGAAGTCAAGGGTGAATTCTGGCTCACCCTCATCGCCCCGAACGGGCAGGTCATGCTCGAGAGCCCCACGGCGTATGCCTCCCTGCAGGGGGCGCGTTCGGGCATCAAGACCTATCAAGACAATATCGCGGCGGGGCGGCTCAAGATCACCGAGCACAAGAACGGCGACTCGCAGGTGCAGGTCTTGAACGGCAGAAACAGCCTGCTCGCCACGAGTTCGACCTATTCCTCCCGCACGCAGGCGGAAAGCGCCCTCGCCTCCATCAAGCGTTGGGCCTCCACCACGGCCGTCGAAGAGGTTGCGGAAAAGAAGGAATAATGTTCCGAAAATATCAAAAACAGCGACATAAGTCGCTGTTTTTTTGTGTGCGTATTGGTCCGTGTGCTCGGGATGAGGGCGGCGTCATGCCCCCATCAGTCACGCAAGGGCAGCGTGACAGCCTCCCCCCGAAGGGGGTAGGCTCTTCATGCCCCCTCCTTGGGGAGGGGGGTAGGGGGGCGGGAAAATCACCCAACCCACTTTTCAATGGTGCGGGACTTCTCGATCTCCGCAAAGACGGCGGCGATCGGGTCGGTGTCGGCCTGTTCGATACGGCCGTCGTCGCACAGCTTCCGCGTATCAAAATCGAGCGGAATTCGCGCATAAGTGGGGAATTTGAACTTCTCTTTAAGCTCCGCGGCGCGGCTCGGCCCGAAGATCTCATGCGCCTTTCCGCAGTCGGGGCAGACGAAATAACTCATGTTCTCCACGAGCCCGAGGAGCGGAATATTCATCATCTTCGCCATGTTGACGGCCTTGCCCACGATCATTTCGACAAGGTCCTGCGGCGTGGAAACCACGACGACGCCAGAGAGCGGAATGGACTGAAAGACGGTGAGCGGTACGTCGCCCGTTCCCGGGGGCATGTCTATGAACATGATATCGAGATCTCCCCATTCGACGTCCGTCCAGAACTGCGCCGCCGCACCCGCGATGAGGCTGCCGCGCCAGACGACGGGGTCCTCCTCATGCTCCAAGAGGGAATTCATGGACATGAGCTTGATGCCGCTCTTCGTTTCGACGGGAAGAATTGCGCCGTCGGTGCCGCGGGCGAGCTCCTTCACCCCGAATGCCTTGGGAATGGAGGGACCTGTGATATCTGCGTCGAGAATGGCCACCCGCTTCCCCATTGCCCTCGCACGGACAGCGAGGAGAGAGGTGACGAGGGACTTCCCCACACCGCCCTTTCCGCTTGCCACGGCGACGACCCGCTTGACGCTTGCATGTTTGTTGATGGGTTTGATGAAGGAATTTTTGTTCCGCGTCCCGCAAGATGAACTGCAGGTGGAACAGTCATGCGTACAGTTTGCCATAAGCCTCCTTTTTTGAGCATTATAGCACGATTTTACCGACTTGGCAAGCGGTTTTTGGGGAAGCACCGCCCTGCCCCGCGTCATTCTGAGAACGCAAGAAGGACGAGAGGACGGTAACTAACCCGAAGAATCTCGCGGGGCGGTGTTGTGAATGCAGAACCAGCCCCGCGTCATTCTGAGAAACGGGGCAGGAGGAGAGCACGGGACTTAACTCGAAGAATCTCGCGGGGGCAACCACACACAATGCGGCGAGATGCTTCGGTAAAGCTTCCGTAGACTTCGTTGCGCTCCCCTTCTCAGCATGACGCCGCTACAGACCCCGCGTCATTCTGAGAACGCAAGAAGGACGAGAGGACGGTAACTAACCCGAAGAATCTCGCGGGGCGTTTTCTATGCGGCGAGATGCTTCGGTACTACTCTCGTAGACTGCGTTGTGCTCCTCTTCTCAGCATGACGCCGCCCCGCCGCAATTTTTCATTTTTAATTTTTAATTTATAATTTCCATTATCGCTTGCTTTTTTTTGGAAAATAGCGTATACTTGATATGCTGTGATAGGTGGGGAGTTAGCGGTGCCCTGAATCTGCAATCCGCTATAGCAGAGCCGAACGCTTTTCTCGGTGTTGTCTATGGGAGGCAGCACACGGTAAGCAGTAATGATCACAAGGTCTTATGCAACGTGCGTCCGCGAACCGTGTCAGGGTAGGGATACAGCAGCACTAAACGGAGCCGTGCGTGTGCCATGAGGTAGCTTTGTGGGAGCCGGCTGCCGTGTTACCGCTCCGGTATGCAGCAACAAAAAAAGCCCTCACAGTTTTTTTTTGAATAAAATTCCGCCCGACGGCTCTGCCGTCGGGCGGGTTATTATATTAATCGTGCAACTCCTGTTGTAAATATTTCTTGGTTTTTTGGTTGAACAATGTGATGATGGAAATACTAACTACCAATAACGCCATCAAGAATAATAAAAACATAAACATAGTTTCGCTGACATCAAGCATCATTTTCTGTCCGTCGATAACTTTTATAATCAACTGATTGCAAAGATTTGCCCCCCAACAAATGAAAATCAAAAACAATAAATTTATTGTAAGGCTGACTATGCAGCAAACGATAAAAACTGAGTTTGTGTTTTTAATCCTCGAATAATAAATTCCTCTTAAAATCGAATTATTTACTTTAAGCCAATCATGCTTTCTTACTCCATTAAAAAATAAATCAGAAGATTCCTTTTTAAGTGCTGATTTTACATCAACATTCTGCTGTTGTAACCACCGTGAACACCTCATATCCCATCGGTTGATATAGATTTCTGTAGATGTATCTATCATCCAAAGGATAATGGCAATAGACGCAATAATCCAAATACTTCTTTTATAAGAAGCATAATTAAGGGTCATTTCAGTAAAACTTATTACATCATCTTGATTTAAATTTTGCCATGGCAATATATTTACAAAATACATGATTATTCCGCAAATTAAATAACCCAGCAAACACACAAGACCTATTATCGTTGCCAAATTCCGTCTTTTTCTTTCCTGCGGATTGTTTTTCAACCATAGTTCCACAATATCATTCGCTGCAGTTGTTTCTGCGTGACTATCTTGTTTCTTGACATCATGCGGTTGTGCGGATAGCACTTTTGTATCCGTAGTGAAACCGCAATTTTCGCAAAACGGTATGTTTCCCACAGAAATGTGCCCACACTCGGGACACACAAAAATGGGCGTGCCGCAATGAGGACATGTTGTTGCTTTATCGGAAATTTCTTGCCCGCACTCGGGACATTGGATCATCGCCATAATTGTTTTCTCCTTATATTCGATATTTGGTGATATCTAATGAATCGAATTTTAATTTTTCCTTAGAAGTCAGTCTTGGTTCATATATGACATTTTTTTGTACAAGCCATGCTTGAAAAAGTTTTTTTGCTAAAAGTACATTACGGTTTGCCTTTATGAATTTAACTATTTCCACAAGTGTTATCACAACGCCAATGATTATAAGAAAAACGGAAACAACGATAACCGCTCGTTGTAACATTTCTTCTTGGCGATATTCTTTACCGGAGAGTATGATTGTTTCATCTCCACGATAACTCCATACGATCGTTCCCCCGTTTTCCTCCAACATTTCTTTCATTTCCTTGTCTGTAAAATCAGAAGAATCATACTGCCCCTGCAAGTGAATCCCATGCGTTTCATAAAACCGATCTTCGTGTACAAGAGCTCCTATCAGAAGAATCACCACGATTAACCAAGAGAGTAGTAAGGCAAGCAGCATAGCAACACCATGTCTAACTCTTCTCTTCTCCACCTTTCGTATAGAATAACCTGGATGATTCCTTTCAAATTCGGAATCAAGACTATCCTTTTCGGCCATAGAAAGATCGGCATATCTTTTTGGCTCGGGAGGTTTTTCTTTTATAAGCTCCCCGCAGTGAATACATCGCTCGACGGTATCGCTGACTTGATTTCCGCAATGCGGACAGCAAATCAAAGACATGATTATTTCCTCCTTGATTCAAGCAAAACTTTGCTATTCGACATAATTATAACGACATCTCGTTAGTATGTCAAGCATTTCAAGCACAAATGTGTTAAAATTGCAATATGGATATTATGACGATCAATGAAAGGCTGAAAGAGTTGAGAGTTGAAAACAACCTCACGCAAAAGCAACTCGGAGATAAAATCGGACTTGGTCAAACCACCGTTGCCTCCCATGAAAAATCTCACACGCCGACGCTTGACAATCTCATCGCCTATGCCGATTTCTTTGAATGTTCGCTGGATTATTTGGCGGGACGGGAAGAAGGGGCTCTCCCCTACGCCCTCTCGGCACAGGAACGGGAACTCATTCAAACCTTCCGCTCGCTGAAACCGTCCGTCCGAACCTTCGCCTTTGAACAATTAAAACTGCTCTCTCGGTCGGAGCTCAATTGATAACCTCTCGTCAGTCCACGGCGGGAGGGTTTTTTATAAATTAAAAATTTAAAATTAAAAATGAGAAATGAAGGCGGGGGCGATATTATGCAGAAACACTCCCACCCGCCCCGCGTCATTCTGAGAAACGGGGCAGGAACGAAGTCCGAGGAATTAACCCGAAGAATCTCGCGGGGGCAATCAATACCATGCGACGAGATGCTTCGGTACTGCTTTCGCAGACTGCGTTGCGCTCTTGTTCTCGGCATGACGCCGCCACAGGCCCCGCGTCATGGGGCCCTGTGTGCTCATGTTGCCCCGCGCGCATTGGAACGTTGCCCACCCCCCTACCCCCCTCCTCGGGAGGGGGCATGAAAGGG